>JAPKZC010000720.1 GCA_026394025.1 Candidatus Solibacter sp. | reverse complement strand
TGGCAATCTGGCAGGTACCGTGCTGGACTCGTCCGGAGCCGTTGTGCCCGGCGTCGAAGTGAAAGCTGTGAAGCTTGACACGGGAGTCACCACCCGAGGTGCCACCAATGATGCAGGGAAATTCAATATTCGGTTTCTGATTCCCGGGACGTACCGGCTGATTGCGGACAAGTCCGGATTCAAGACGTACTCCCAGGATGATCTTTCGATACGGATCAACGACACCCTCGACATCACGCTCCGCCTCGAGGTCGGCAATGTCGCCGAAACCGTTGAGGTGCGCTCCGGGACGCCGCTGCTGGAGACCGCCAGCGGCACGATCGGCCAGGTCATCGACGAGCGCCGGATGCTGGAACTCCCCCAGAAGGGCGGCAACCCGCTCGAACTGCAGCGCCTGGTGCCCGGAGTCGTCAACCTGACCAACATCCGGACTATGAAATCTTCCTCACCCAGCGGCACTTCGCAATCATCCGTCAACGGCACGGGAACGAACCAGACGCTGTACAACATAGACGGCGTTAGCAACTCGGCCAACGACGGTGGCGGGGGCAAACTCCGCGTGGCCTTCATCCCGCCGTCCGCCGCCATCGTGGGGTTCAAGATGGAATCCAACCCATACGATGCGAGCGTGGGGCACGTCTTCGGCCCGGTGATCAACATCAGCACCAAAGGCGGCGCCAACGAACCTCACGGATCGGTGTACTACTGGGCCAAGAACAGCGCATTTGATGCCATGAACTTCTTCAGCAACAAGGCTGCGCTGGGCAAACTGGTCTATCAGGATCACCGCTACGGAGCATCTGTCGGCGGGCCCATTGTCCTGCCCCATCTGTATGACGGCCGTAACAAGACGTTCTTCTTTTATAGCTGGGAACAGAACCGCTGGTCCTCGCCGGCTAACCAGAACCAGTTCGCCACAGTGCCCAGTGCCGCCGAGCGCGTGGGCGATTTTTCGGAACTGCTGCGCGTAGGCAGCCAGTACCAAATCTATAATCCATACAGCACCCGGCCCGCCACCAGCGGAAGGTACCAGCGCGATCCGCTCCCAGGCAACATCATTCCCAAAAGCCTGCTCAGCACCGTGGGCCTGAACCTGGGCACGATCTGGCCGCAGCCGAATCAGATCGGAACCGCCGACGGTCAGAACAATTACTTCTATCCCGATGTCCGCAAAGACTTCAATAACTCGCACATGGCCCGCGTCGATCACTCGTTCAGTGCGAATAACCGGATGTTCGTGCGCGTCCACAAATATGTGTTTGAAGATCCGAAAGATGCGCTGGGCGTTCCGGCAACCAAGGAGATTTTCAATCACTACAAGCAGGGCGTGGCCCTGGACGATGTGCTCGTGCTGAGTCCAAATCTGGTGCTGAATCTCCGTTATGGAATCACCAACGCCGAATACATGGAGCGTCGCGTGACTCAGGGTACCGATCTCGCCGCGTTAGGGTTCGCACCGTCCCTCGTCAATCTGGTCGATCCGCGACAATCCACGGTTCCGCGTGTGAAGGTAGGTTCGTACGCAACACTCTCCGATTGGTCGGACGGCGATGGCGGCAATACTGCCCTGACGCACAGTTGGTTCGCCGATTTGACGCGGCTTAAAGGGTCGCACACCTTGCGGTTTGGCGTGGACGTCCGGCTGTTGCGGACTTTCGGCAACCGCTACTCGGGCTCTCTCGCCCCCGACTTGAGCTTCTCGTCCACCTATACCCGCGGACCGCTGGACAATTCCACCACCGCGCCCATCGGCCAGGAACTCGCGGCTATGCTCCTGGGCGTTCCCGAGGGCAACATGACCTCCGCCGCCAGCTATGCGGCACAGGACAAGTACATCGGATTCTATTTTCAGGACGATCTGAAATTGACCCCCCGGCTGACGCTGAACCTGGGACTGCGTTATGAAAAGAACTGGCCCGTCACCGAACGCTTCGACCGTTTGGTGGCGAACTACGATTTCGCCAGCGCCAGCCCCGTCGAGGCACAGGCCAAAGTGAATTACGCCAAGAGCCCGATTCCGGAACTTCCCGCTTCCGTCTTCTCTGCGCGCGGTGGCCTGACGTGGGTCAATCAGAACGGGATCGGCAGAAGCCCTTACACCGGAAACTGTGCTGCGAGCCGGCTACGGCATCTACTTCGACACCCTGGGCGTCGACAAGTTCATCCCGATCCAGACGGGCTTCTCGCAGGCAACCCCCATCCAGCCTTCGCGTGACAGCGGAGTTACGTACATCGCCAGCCTCAGTAACCCATTCCCAGCCGGACTGCTTGCGCCATTGGGCCCGGGCGGCGGTTTGGCCACCAACCTCGGACAAGCCATCCAGGTCTTTGACCCGAATCTGCAGCCGGCGTATTCGCAGCGCTGGTCCTTCGGGCTGCAGCGATTCCTCCCCGGACAGTTCGTGCTGGATGTGAGCTACGTTGGAACCCGAAACACCCGCTTGGGAGCAACGCGGCAGATCAACGCCACGCCCGCGCAATACTTGAGCACGCTGCCGGTGCGAGACCAGAAAACGATCGACTATCTGACCGCGACGTTCCCGAATCCGTTCTACGGAACGAACTCT
>JAPKZC010000385.1 GCA_026394025.1 Candidatus Solibacter sp. | reverse complement strand
GGCGACCGCTCCCGCAAGGAGGTGCTGGTGGCCCACGGTTTCCGCATGCCAAGCGCGCTCGATAACCGGCCGCTGACCTTCGAGGAATTCGAACACCGCGTCAACCAACTGGTGTATGTCTCCGCCACGCCGGGCCCGTACGAACTCACCAAAACCGCCGGCGTGGTGGTGGAGCAGATCATCCGTCCCACCGGCTTGCTGGACCCCACGGTGGAGATCCGCCCCGTGAAAGGACAGGTGGACGATCTGCTGGGCCAGATCCATAAGCGGGTGGAGAACAACCAGCGCGTGCTGGTCACCACTCTCACCAAGCGTATGGCGGAAGACCTGGCGGAGTACTATTCCGAGGTGGGGGTGCGCTGCCGCTACCTGCACTCGGAAGTGACGACACTGGACCGCATCCGCATCCTGCGCGATTTGAGGCGCGGCGAGTTCGACGTGCTGATCGGCATCAACCTGCTGCGCGAAGGACTCGACCTGCCCGAGGTCTCGCTGGTCGCCATTCTGGATGCCGATAAGGAAGGCTTCCTGCGTTCCTGGGGCGCGCTGCTGCAAACCATGGGGCGCGCCGCGCGCCACGTGGAGGGCCATGCCATCCTCTATGCCGATGTGATGACGGACAGCATGCGCCGGGCGTTGTCGGAGACTGCGCGCCGCCGCCAGACGCAAGTGGAATACAACGAGATCAATCACATCACGCCGCAATCCATCATCAAGCCGATCGATATGAGCCTGGTGGCGGTGGCCGAGGGCGACTACGTCACCGTCCCGCTGGAAGTGGACGAAGAGGTGGACAACCTGACGCCCGAACAGCGGCAACGCTTCATCGGCGAACTGGAGGAGCGCATGCGCGAAGCGGCACGCAAGTTCGAATTCGAAAAGGCGGCGCAACTGCGTGACCGTGTGAAGGCGCTGAAGCTACCGGCCTGAGGCGCAACTCGATGAAAGCTCCAGCACTATAATGTAGAGGAGAGGCCGATGGAGAGAATCACGCTAGAATCCATTCCGATCATGATGGGGCGGGAAGATGACGGTCGCTGGTGGGCCGATATCGAGTCGATGCCCGGGGTGATGGCATACGGCGCCACCCGCGAGTCGGCGATTGCCTCCGTGCGAGCGCTTGCGCTTCGCGTTGCCGCCGATTGCATCGATCACGGTGAGGAGGTTCCCGAACCGTTCACGAAGGTCTTTTCGGTGGCATGAGCCACTGGAGATCGGTCAAGGCGAAGCGACTTTTGGCTGCCCTGCTGCGGATAGGATGGGAGGTCGCCTGGCAAAAGGGTTCTCATCGCCGGCTCAAGCGGGCCGGGTGGCCCAACTACACGTTTGCGTTCCATGACAACGAAGAAGTCGGCCCTGGGCTTCTCTCGCAGATCGCCAAAAAGACCGGGCTGCGGCCTGAAGACCTGTAGCCGGCACACCTCACCGCTGAAACATCGAGATTCCGGCGATGCCCGCGGCACCCGCTTGCAGGCATTCCGCAGCATTTTCCCGCGTGATCCCGCCCAACGCCAGTACTGGAATGGTGACTGCTCGCACCACCTCGCGCAGGCAATCGACGCCCAGCGCCGGCCCGTAGCCCGCTTTCGAAACCACTGGGAAAATCGGACTGAACACGGCAAAGTCCGCGCCTTCGGTTTCGGCGCGGCGCAATTCCTCCAGCGTGTGCGTGGACACGCCGATCAGGAAATCCGCCGGCACGATGGCGCGTAAAAACCGCGGCGCCGCGGAATGGCCGCTCAAGTGGACTCCGTGCGCGCCCGCCGCCAGCGCGATATCGGTGCGCGAATTCACCAGAATACGCGTGCCGTGCGGGTTGGGCAGCGCCAGAAGGCGGCGCACCAGCGCGCACAAGTCACGCGCGCCCAGGTCTTTCTCGCGCACCTGAATCCGCTCCACGCCGTCGCGCAGCGCGCGTTCCACGAACTTCAGCAGGGTTTCCACGCCCCCGGCGGAATGCCGGTCCGTGATGTAATAGCGCAGCATCACGCGGGGCCGTAGTAGCTCTCGCCGGCGCACGCGCGGCACAGTGCGCGGCCTTCGCGCACCACTTCGCGCCGGAAACTCACGCCTTCACCGCACTGCGCGCAAACCACACGCGGCGCCTTGTAGCCGGGGAGGTCCTCGGCGCCCAGCGTCACCCGTACCCACTCGACGGCGAACAACTCCTCGTCCGCCATCTCCCGATAGGCACGCATTTGCTGCTCGTTCCTGTTGGCAATCTCGGGATACAGTGAGCGCGCGCGTTCTTTCGCACTCTCGCGCGCGGCAATGCGCACCGCGCGATTCTCCTGGAGATCGCAGAAGGTGGCCGCCGCTTTGCCGAAGTCGCGGAACTTCAGCGCGCGTTTGCCCAGGCGGCAACCCGTCACCAAGCTGATGGCATCCGTCATGCAGCGGTCGATTTCGACGATACTCACGAGGCGCTTCCGGTCCCGGGCCGCCGGGTCTTCCAAGCCGAGCAGTTGCACCCCATGGATCGCCATGCGCAGGCCCAGAATCTGGCCCGCGCAGAGGTGGCCGTGGGCTTGCGCGGCCAGCAGTTCATATTCGGCGAGAGGCTTCAAGGGCATGGATCAAAACACGCGTAGGGCGGCGGGCGGGAACTCCACCTGCCACCCCTTATTATCCTTCTGGCGCGCGAATAGCTCGCGCGAAATCTCCGCCGCGATGCCGCCGGCGAATTCTAGGCGCACCGTGCGCGGGCGCTCCGTAATACGCAACAGATGTACCGCCACGAAGTTGACGTCCGGCTCCAACTCGCCCGCGTGTACCCGCACATCTT
>JAPKZC010000937.1:2526-7586 GCA_026394025.1 Candidatus Solibacter sp. | reverse complement strand
GTGACGCAACTTGTTCAAGATTGCAGTTTCCTTTTCAACTTTCGGAAGCTCCCTAAGAGGCCGCAGATCAATTGGTAGCACATTCAACCTATAAAACAGATCCTGGCGGAACTTGCCCTCGGCGACTTCGGCCGCGATATCGGCATTGGTGGCCGAGAAAACGCGCACATCGACGCGGCGCGTTTTGGAAGAGCCGACGCGCTCGAAATCGCCGGTCTCGAGCGTGCGCAGGAGTTTGGATTGCAGTCCCTGGGAGATATTGGCGATCTCGTCCAAAAACAGGGTGCCGCCCTCGGCCATTTCGAAGCGGCCCACGCGATCGCTCTTGGCGTCGGTAAAAGCCCCCTTCACGTGCCCGAAGAGTTCGCTTTCAACCACGCCCTCCGCCAAGCCGCCGGTATTCACCTGCACCAGGGGGCGGGTGGAGCGGAGCGAAACGGAGTGCAGGGTGAGGGCCACCAGTCCTTTGCCGGTGCCGTTTTCGCCGGTAATGAACACGTTGGCGTCCGACGGGCCCACGCGGGAGATGACGTCCAGCACGGGGCGCATGGCGGCGGATTGGGCGACGAGTTGCGGAAAGCGTTCGGCGCGCAGGGCGCGGTTCTCGTCTTCCAGGCGCTGGCCGCGGCGCAGGGCACGGCCGAGTTCGATCTGGGTCTTGAGAATCGCCGAAAGGCGGGCGTTGTCCCAGGGCTTCTGGATGAAATCGCGCGCCCCACGGCGCATGGCCTCTACCGCCAGTTCCACGCTGCCCCACGCCGTCATGACGATCACCGGCAGGGTGGTGTCGAGCAACTGAATGCGGTTAAGGAGGTCCAGCCCTTCCTGTCCGCTGGTGGTATCGCGGGTGTAGTTGAGGTCCATCAGAGCCGCGTCGAAATCGCGCGATTCAACTTCGTGAATCACAGCGGCGGGCGAATTGACGGATACGGCCAAGTAGCCTTCACCCTTGATGAGGAAGCGAAGCGCTTCGAGGACATCCGGCTGGTCGTCTGCCACCAGGATGCAAGGCGTGCGGGTTTCGGAAGATTTCATGGGTCGCTCGATGGTGCCGTAACCGAACTCCAGTGGCACTTGCGATGCCAAGTGCTATGTGTCTGCTCAGTAAGCGGTTAGTACTACACTAGCACCGTCCCAAGTGTCCGATAATGGGACGCTCGCACCACTTCGGGACAGCGCGGCAAGGAGGTCCGCGGGACGAATCCGTCAACGTTTGGCGGCGTACTGCCGGTACAAGTCCGCGAGGCGGCCCGTCTGTGCGTCGCCGGGGTGAATCACCACGCGCCAGAGGAACACCAACTTCTGGCCCGCCGGCAGCTTCCACACACTGTCCTCCTGCTGCGGGTCGAAGGCGCTTCGGCCAAACGGATTGAGCGCGAACAAGCCGTAATCGCGGGCATGCCAGTAGGTGGGGTTGCGCGGGCTTTGCGGGTGATCGAAGACGGCCACGCCGAGCCGCTCGCCATCCAATTCGGCAGAGTAATCGACCCAATTCGAGCGCTTGCCCCAAACCTGCACCATGCCGGTGCGGCCGTCCGCATCCACGATTTTGGCGCCCTTTCTTTCCGTGAAGGCGTCGGCCAGACGAATGGCGAAGGCACCTTCCTTGGTATCGCCAAAGGTGACGTCAACGGCGGCGGTGAGGGTGATCTGGAAATCGATGGTGCGCAGCCAGGCGTCGCCGGAGAAGAGCATGTTGCGCGTCTCGACGAGCAGCACCTTGGCGTTCTGATCGCGCCAGTCCATGGTGGCCGCGAGCGTGCTGTCTTTCCACGAGGAGTCGCGAACGACGATGCGGCCCATGGGGGATTTGGTATATGACGGGTCGTTCTCCCAGAACTTGACGCCGTTGACATCGTCATAGGAAAACCACAGGCCGCGGTGATGCAGATGATCGCGGCTTTCCCCGGGCAGGTTCTCCATCGGAAAACCGCGGGTTACGATTTTGCCAGAGGCCGAGCGCAAGGGCGCCAGGAAGGGCTTGCCGGCATCGGCGCCGTAATTGAATATGGCGAACGGCTTGCCGTCGAAGGTGACGGCATGTTGATCGGCCGAGTAACGAACTTGCGCGGAGAGGCAGGCGCACGCCGCCAGGCAAAGGACAATTGAGAATCTCATCGGCTTAGAGTGTATCGCGTGTCGCGGAGAGATAATAGCGATGATGCTACTTCGCAAGTTCGCGGGCGTTCTCCTGGTGGCGCTCCCGGCCCTCGCCGCCCAAGTACCGCTGCCCGAGTTGCGCACCGAGGCAACTGACGGCGGCTCGATCTTCTACATCAAGAACAACTCGTCAGTGGCGCTGACCGCGTATCTCATCGAGCTGGTCAATTACCCCGGCAGCTCGTATTCCTTCTGGCAGGATGAGACGGTTGCCGAACCCATTCCGCCCAAGGGAGAGAAGCGCATCCAAGTGGCCAACATGACCGTGGGCGCGGTACCGGACTACGTGAAGATGCAAGCCGCGCTCTATACGAGCGGGACATCGGCCGGCATCCCCGAGAAGGTGGCGCAACTGCTGGAGCGGCGCCGCGCCACGCTCGATACGACCCGCCAATTGATGGCGCGCATCGAGAAGGCGCAATCGGAAGGCACAATGAAATCCGCCCTGATCAGTGACCTGAAGCAATGGGCGGACACACTGCAACCGGCCGGCAAGGGCAACCGGAACTCGCAGGCGGCCATCAATCAGGCTGCCGCCAGAGGCGTGATTCTGGGCACGGCGGCCAAGCTGGATGCGCTGTCGTTCGCGGAATCGCTGGGCATGCTGCGCGGCTGGGAACGGGCGCTGGCGAGCGTGCCGGGACAGTAGACGCGCTCAGCCCGGTCGCCCGGCTTCGCCGCCGGCGGCATGGCTCTTCCTCCAAACGTCGATACAAAGGCGGTTGTCCTCGCCGGCGCCGGTGGAAACGCGGATGCAATTCGGCCGCGTTCAGGGGCGCCACGCCAGCGTCACTGTTTTGCCGTCTTTCTCCAGGTTGCCGCCGATGGCGCGCAGGGTGAATGCGCCGCCCGTGGCGGTGAGCCTGGCGTCCACCCAACCCACCGGTTGATCGTCGTTGAAGTTGTAGCCGATGGCGGGCAGGTTGATGAGGTGGACCCCTTCCCACATTTCGTAGGCGTAGCGATGGGAGTGTCCGTAGAGGATGGCCTTCACTTTGCGATGGGGCTTGAGGATGTCGAAGAGCCGTGGGGCATCGAGCAGGGAGCCGTCGCCATCATCGAGGGTGTGGTGGACGATGAGGAGAGTGGGCAGGTCACTGGACTGCTGAAGGAAGGTGGCGAGCCAGGCGCGCTGGGCCTTGCCGAGCAGGCCAGGTGTGGAGTTGGGTGTGAGCAGCGAGTCTAGGACGATGAAGCGCAGGCCGGCGCTTTCGATGACGAGGACGTGCTTCTGACTGACGCTCTGGACGCCGTTTTGCGATTTGCCGAAGACGCCGAGGAAGTTCGCGCGGTGGTCGTGGTTGCCCAGAGTGAGGGCGAGGGGCATCTTTTCGGATACAGGCTGGAGGAGCGCGCGGGCGGCTTCATAGTCCGCGGTGAGGCCTTCGAGACGAGCCACGTCGCCAGAGACAAGAGCGCCCTGGGGGTTGGCTTTGAGGACGTCGGGTACGATGCGTCTGAGATTGTCCTGGGGCTTGAAACCGCGGTAGGCTTCAGCGGGATTGGCCGGGATGTGCGTATCGGAGATGAGCGCCCAGTGCATGTCGGACTGGGCGGAACGTAGTAGGGAGACACCGGCGCCGGCGAGGCTCAAGGAGAAGGCGCGGCGGGTCAGCGGGGGTAGCGTGGCATGCGGCATGACAACTGGGAGTGTAGCAGAGGGCGGTGGGGGCGCGGCATGAGAGGGACCCGCGCGACTAGCCCGTGCGCATCCACTCCAGCGTTTGGCGGATGCCGTCATCGTAGGGCGTCTTGTGCACGGGCAACAGCGCCATCAGCTTGCGGTCGTCCAAAATCACCGGGGTCTCTTGCAGGTACAACATCTCCACCACCTCGCGCATAGCCGGATTGAACCATCCCAGGAACTTCAGCATCCCCGCGCCCACTGTGCGGTACCTGGGCGCGCGGCCCACGGCGCGATAGATCCGCGTGATGAAGTCCATGGTGTTGATGGTGGCCGCGCCGGCGAAGTTCCACGCCTCGCCGTAGCACTGGGCGCGCGATGCCAGGTCGACGATCACCGGGCCGGTATCGGGCACGTAGACAAATTCGTGGGGCGGATTGACCGGACCCACCCAGTTCGCCGTTTTGCCGGCGAGGGCCGCGCGAAACATGGGGTTCGCGAGGCCGATGTCCGCATGCGGACCATAGAAATCGGGCAGGCGAACGGTCATCCCCTGGAGGGCGCCGGCGGCGTGCGCCTCCATGACGAGATCCTCCTGTTCCTTGCGGTACTTCCCCTTGCGCGTGTGTGGCTCGCGCGGATGCGTTTCCGCCACGCTTGAGGCGCGTGGCACGCCATAACTGTAGACGCTGGACGGCAGCACGAGGCGTTCGACGCGCACCAACTTCGCCGCCTCCACCGTGGTTCGCATGAGCAGGGGATGCAAGTGGTGCGAAGGATAGGGCAGGCCGACGCAGTAGAAGATGGTGTCCACGCCGCGCGCCGCCGCGCCGGACGACCGCGCCTCGGACAGATCAGCCGGAAAGATCTCCGCGTGCGTCATCTTGGCGAACGCCTGCTCGAGCTTCTGGCGCGAACGGCCTACCACGCGGAAGCGGACTCCGCGCCGCTCCAACTCCGCCCCAACAGCTTTGCCGATGGCGCCGGCCGCGCCGAAGATCGCAACATACTCCATGGTTACCAGCGTAGCGCCGATCAGGTGCACGACTAGAGAGCGGGCAGGCTGGCCGATTGACAATCGGCCGCAGCTTACCAAGCTGCCCCACAACAGCGTCCACTTCCATGCCGCACGCCGCGCCGATGCGCCAAGAGCCATGGCGGGCAAATGCCACTGCTAAACTGAAGTGAACCCATGATTCAAACGCTATTCGGCAGTGTGGAGCAGGAACCCAGCCTTCTCGAAAAGCTCAAGAGCGGCGTGCAGAAGACGCGCGCC
>JAPKZC010000937.1:0-2457 GCA_026394025.1 Candidatus Solibacter sp. | reverse complement strand
GCGCCCCCGCGCCGGATTGGTCACCGCGCTGGGGGGCGCCCTGCAAGGCAAGAAGCAGATTGATGCCGATCTGCTGGATGAACTGGAATCCACCTTAATCTCCGCCGATATCGGTGTACGCACGACCGGCGAAATCCTGGAAAGCATCCGGCAGCGCGTGGACCGCCACCAACTGGCCGACGCGGCGGAGTTGAAGAACCTGATTCGCGAACACCTGCTCGAAATTCTCCAGGCCAGCGAACGCGCCCCGGCGCACGTCACGGAGCCCCCGGCCGTCGTCCTGGTAGTGGGCGTCAACGGCTCCGGCAAGACCACGACCATCGGCAAACTCGCGATGCGCTTCAAGCACGAACAACGCACCGTGCTGCTCTGCGCCGCCGATACCTTCCGTGCCGCCGCGATTGAGCAACTGGAGATCTGGGGACAACGCACCGATACGCAAGTGATTCGCCAGAAAACCGGCAGCGACCCCAGCGCCGTCCTCTTCGATGCCGTGCAGGCCGCCAAGGCGCGCAAGGTGGACTACGTCATCGTCGATACCGCCGGCCGCCTCCAGACGAAGGAAAACCTTATGCTGGAGTTGCAGAAGATGAGCCGCACCGCCCGCAAGGTAATCCCCGACGCGCCGCACGAAGTGCTGCTTGTGCTGGACGCCACCACGGGCCAGAACGGCCTGGAACAGGCTCGTAAGTTCACCGAGAGCTCTGGCGTTACCGGCATCGTACTTACCAAGCTGGACGGCACCGCGAAGGGCGGCATTGTGATCGCTATCGCACGCGAGTTGAATCTGCCGATTCGCTACATCGGGGTGGGCGAGAAGGTGGAGGACCTGCTGCCGTTCGACTCCGAAAAATTCATCGAATCGCTTTTTGAAAAATGACCTCTCAATACATGCGCGAAGCGCTCGACCTGGCGCGCAAAGGCCGGGCGTTGGCGAGTCCCAATCCGCTGGTGGGGGCAATCCTGGTGCGCGAAGGCGAAGTTGTGGGCCGCGGGTTCCACACCTACGCCGGGCTTCATCACGCTGAAATCATCGCCTTGGCGCAGGCGGGCGAGAAGGCACGGGGCGCCACCCTGTATCTGAATCTGGAGCCCTGCTCGCACCAGGGCCGGACGCCGCCCTGCGTCGATGCGCTGATTCTGGCCGGGGTAGCGCGCGTGGTGGCGCCGGTGGCCGACCCCAACCCGCTGGTCGCCGGACAGGGCTTTGCCAAACTCCGCGAAGCCGGCGTGGAAGTCGAGGTGCCGGCGGAGTTTGCCGCCGAGGCCGAGAAGCTGAACGAACCGTTCCTTCACTTCATGCGCAGCGGGCGCCCGTTGGTCACGCTGAAGACGGCCATCACGCTGGACGGCAAGATCTCCGCCCCGGACGACAATCGCGGCTGGATCACGAGCGAGCGAGCGCGCGCCCACGTGCAGGAAATCCGGCACGACAGCGACGCCATCCTCACCGGCATCGGCACGGTGCTGGCGGACGATTGCCTGCTCAGCGACCGCACCGGCCGTCCGCGCTGCCGCCCGCTCCTGCGCATCGTGATGGATTCCCTGCTCCGCCTGCCGTTGGATTCGAAAATGGTGCGCTCCGCCGCGGGCGATGTGCTCCTGGTCACCACCAGCGCAGCCCCCGTTGAACGGCGCAAGCAGCTGGAATCGCGCGGCGTCCAGGTACTGGCGTTCGATGGCCCCGGCGGGCGCGCCGACCTGCGCAGCATCGTGGAATGGCTGGGGCGCCAGCGCTATCTTTCGCTGATGATCGAGGCCGGCAGCAAAGTCAATTGGGCCGCGCTCAACAGCGGAGTGGTCGACAAGATTTTCTTTTACTACGCGCCGAAGATATTGGGCGGTATGCAGTCCCTGCCGGTGGCTGGCGGCACGGGCCGCCGCCGCCGCGCGGATGCGATCCGCTTTCGCAGCGTGCAGATTCACCCGATTGCTCCCGACGAGTTCGCCGTGGAAGCATACTTCGTCAAAGAGGTGTAGCCATGTTCACCGGCATCGTCGAAGAGATTGGAGCCGTCGCTGCGATCGAAACGCGCGAGTCGGGCTCGCGGCTACGGATTCGCTGTGGCAAAGTACTGGAAGACGCCTCCGAAGGCGCCAGCATGGCTGTAAGCGGCGTCTGCCTCACTGCGCTCGACCTGCGCACCGATTCATTCAGCGCCGACGTCTCGGAGGAGACCCTGCGCCGTTCAAGCCTCGGCCAATTGCGGCCGGGGGCGCTGGTGAATCTCGAACGGCCGCTCTCGCCCAGCGGGCGCTTCGGTGGCCACATTATGCAAGGTCATGTCGATGGGATCGGCGAGCTGCTCTCACTCGACCAACTCGGCGGAGGCGACTGGTGGCTGCGTGTGCGCGTGCCGGCGGAGGTGGAACGCTACGTCGTCTTCAAAGGCTCCATCGGCATCGATGGAATCAGCCTGACGGTAGCGGAGATCGAAGCAAACGAAGTCGCGGTCG
>JAPKZC010001035.1:7623-11146 GCA_026394025.1 Candidatus Solibacter sp. | reverse complement strand
GCAAGGGACAATCCGGATCCCTGCTGATGGCCGCTGCCGCGCAGAAGTATAAGATGTTCCGCTGCGTGCAGGATCTGACCTGTCCGGGCGCTGCCCTGGTACATTCAGTGGGCATTGCAGCGCACGTTCCAGGGACCAGCGCGCTGGAGGCCAACGCGCGCGAGTACGTGCCCGCGGCCAACGCGGGATGGGAGAAGAAGTTCCCCGGCATCTTCATCGTCAAGGACGGTTGGATGCGTACGGACGGCTTGGACGGCATCGGATTGGGCACCAGCGGATAGGTTTCAATGCCTCGCTACGTCATTCTGACCAACCGGAAGCGCGCCATCGTGGCGCTGGTCCACTCGTTGGCGTTCCTCCTGATTGCACTCTATGGCGGCACGAGCAGAGTGCACGCTCTTGGAACGGCGTCGCAGGCCTCGGCGTGGACGCTGGCCGGAGTCTATGCGGCGGTCAGTGCAGCGCTTGCGGTGCTCACCCGGGTTGCAGGCAACTGGCGAGAGCGCTTGTACTTCGCACTCTGCGCCACCAGCGCGACGTTTGGACTGCTGCGGCAGATTCTGGGAGATCCCCCGATGCATTTCGCGGTCTACCTGCGAATCGCCCTGCTATCCTGCGCGGTAGTGACGGGACTGGCGATCGTGCGCGCGTATCGCGGCCGGGCTTCCGCCGCCCTGGCCGCCAGTTGATACAATCTGAGGCGAAGCTCTGTTGCTTCCACTATGCGCCTTGTTTCGATTTGCGCGTTTGCCTGTTTGGCCGTACCCTCAGCCTTTGGCGAGGGGATTACCATCGTCCTCGATTTCCAGGGACCGCGGTCTGAACCGTCCGTGGCGGAGATGAAGCGGGAATTCGCCGGCATTATGAAGGATTCCGCGCTGCGCTTCGATTTCCGTTCGCGCGGCGAGGCGTCGCGGGAAGCCATCTCCGACCTGGTGCTGGTCCGTTTCACGGGCAAGTGCGAATTGGGTCCGGTGGGCTATCTGTACGACGAGCGTGGACCGATGGCGTTCACTTACTCTACCGACGGCATTGTGCAACCATTCAGCGAGGTGGCCTGCGACAAGGTAACTTCGGCCGTGCGGTCAGCCATGGCGGGCGGCGATTTTGCGAAATCCGACCTGCTGCTGGGACGCGCGCTGGGACGTGTGCTGGCGCACGAAGTGATGCACATATTGTCGAAATCGGGAGCCCACGGGCGCACCGGGGTCGCAAAGACGGCGCTCTCCGGAAGCCAGTTGATCGCACCGGAACTGCTGCTGGGGCCGAAAGACCTGGAACGTATGCACGCTCACTAAATAATATCCCCGATAAGATTAATTGATTCGACAGCACAGTCCTTCTCTGTTAACATTCCCTTAACCATAGCGTCAGCGCACAGCGCGACGTTCGCTCCTGGTTTCGAGCGGTGCCATTGTCCGGCACGATTCGAGACCGAGAATTGCGGAGCGAACGTGAACCTTCAAAATCCACACAAACCATCGTCAAACAGCAGGAAAAACCTGCATCACTCTGGAGGTGTCCTCATGAACGTCTGTCTCAATCCACAGCAGAAGAACGAGTTCCTGAAACGCGGTTTCTCGCGCCGGAATTTCGGGCGGTTGGCCACGATGATAACGGCGGGCGCCGCGCTGCCGTTCTACAACGAGCCGGCGATGGCGCAGCTCTCCGCAATTCGCGGAGCCATGCCCGCCGATGCGGTGAAGATCAACGCCAACGAAAACCCGCTGGGCCCTTGCGATGAGGCGCTGGCGGCCATCCACAAAGTAGCCAAGGACGGCGGCCGGTACCTTTACGAGGAAACCTTCGGCTTTCAGGAATTGTTGGCCGAACAGGAGGGATTGAAACCCAATTACGTGCAACCGTACGCGGGTTCCAGTGCGCCGCTGCATCAGGCAGTCCTGGGGTTCACTTCGCCCACCAAACCGTTCGTAACCGCCGACCCGGGGTACGAAGCGCCGGAGCGCGCCGCCCAGTTTATCGGCACAAAAGTGATCCGCGTGCCGCTGACAGCGAGCTACGCCCACGACGTGAAGAAGATGGCGGCGGCGAGCGAGGATGCCGGGTTGATCTACATATGCAACCCCAATAACCCGACCGGCACGCTGACGCCGAGGGCCGAAATCGAGTGGCTGCTGGCGAACAAACCCATTGGCAGCGTGCTGCTGCTGGATGAAGCCTACATACACATCGCCGGAGCGCCGGTGTGCTCGGACCTGGTGGCCCAGGACAAGGGCATCGTCATCCTGCGCACGTTCTCGAAGATCTACGGGATGGCCGGTCTGCGCGCGGGCGCGGCTCTGGGGCGCCCCGACCTGTTGGAGAAAATCCGGCCGTGGACGTCGGGGGCGCTGCCGGTCACCGGGATGGTGGCGGCGATTGCGAGCCTGAAATCGAAGACGCTGGTGCCGGAGCGGCGCAAGATCATCGACGACGTACGCAAGGACGTTTTGGGCTTCCTCGACAAGCACCAGTTCGAGTACATCCCCTCGGTATCGAACAAGTTCATGGTGAACGTCAAGCGGCCGGGACGGGAGATTATCGTCGCGCTGATGGCGGAGAAGATCTACGTGGGCCGAGTGTGGCCCAGCATGCCGAACCACGTGCGGGTGTCGGTGGGCACGCAGGAGGAGATGAACAAGTTCAAGACGGCGTTTCTGAAGGTGATGGCGTGAACCAGTTCGCGCGCAGGAAACTGGGGCGCGCGCGGGGATACGGTTGGGCCGGACTGCTGGGCGACCTCTCGGGCGGCGTAATCGCGGCGTTGATCGCGCTGCCCTACGGTCTGGCCATGGCCTCGCTCATGGGTCTGCCGCCGGTGTTGGGAGTCTTCACGTCGATCTTGACGGCGCCCATCATCGCGGCGTTGGGGCGCAACCCCGTGCTGATTGGCGGCACGGCGAGCGCCACGGTTCCGTTCATCGCGCTGGCGGTGCGGAGCCAGGGTGTAGGGGGCGCGGCGAAAGTCTCGATTGCATGATGGGGTTTTGCGTGATGCGTCTGGGGAGGCATATCACGCGGGTGCCCCACGCCGTGGTGAGGGGGTTCTCCGGCGGGATTGGCGGCATGATGCTGATCTCGCAGATGGACATCATTCTGGGTGTGGACTCGGCGGCAACAAGGTCGGCGGGGTCCACGCTGGCGCAGTTGGCGGCCCTGACGGAGCGCTTGGGCGGAATGCGCGTGGCTCCGTTGCTGCTCGGGGCGATGGTCATGATCGCGGCGACGCTGGCCGCGCGTTGGTCGTCTCGGGCGCCCGCGCCGCTGGTGGGTGTCGGCTTGGCGATCGTGGTAGCGCGCCTCTTCGGATTTCACGAGCGGGAGATCGGCGCGATGCAGTGGGCGATGCCGCCGTTCGTCGGGTTTTCGTGGAGTCCGCAAGACGTGCTCACGGTGTTGCCGTCGGCCTTCGGATTGGCGTTTGTCTCCAGCGTGAACATTCTGATCACGTCGCGCGTGGTGGAGCATTTCCGCGGGCGGCACCGCCGTGCCAGGACGTCGGACGCGGACGCGGAACTGGGGG
>JAPKZC010001035.1:6973-7613 GCA_026394025.1 Candidatus Solibacter sp. | reverse complement strand
GGACGCGGACGCGGAACTGGGGGCCTACGGGATCGCCAATATCTGCGCCGGCATGTTTGGCGCTCCACTGAGCGTCGGAATTCCGGCGCGCAGTCTCGCGGTGGTCCGCTGCGGCGGGTCTACGGGCCTGGCGAATCTGGTGCACGCCGTGGTGTTGGGCGCGGTGCTGTGGCTGGGCTCCGGAGTGTTGTCGCACATCCCGCTGCCCGCCCTGGCCGGGGTCACGGCATGGATGGGTCTGTGCCTGCTGGATTGGAGCGCGTGGCGCAGGCTGCCGAAGATGAGCCGCGTGGATGCGGCGGCATTCCTGGCCGCGGCGGTTTCCGTGCTGGCCGTCAACGCGGTACTGGCGGTCGCGATTGGCTGCTCGGTCTACGGGCTGAAGGCCGCATACCTGTGGTGGGTACGGCCGCACGCTACCCGAGTCGCCGATTTACAGGTGGATTAGCAGTTGGTTGGGACTACAGGGGGATACACATATGACAGCGAAGACTATTTTCTGCGCCGCGCTGTTGGCGGCAGCATCATGGGGCCAATCGTACCTGGGAGGAGTTCGCGGCACGGTTCTCGACAGCTCCGGCAAGTCGATCGGCGATGTCAAGGTGACGCTGCTCGATGAGGCCGGCGGCGGGCAGCGGGC
>JAPKZC010001035.1:0-6959 GCA_026394025.1 Candidatus Solibacter sp. | reverse complement strand
GGTTTCAACTTCAGCCAGGTGGTGCCGGCCACTTACACAGTGGTGGCCGAGGCGCCGGGCTTCAAGAAATTCGAGCGCAAGCACGTGATTGTGGCCACGCAGGAGACCGTCTCGCTCGATTTGAAAATGGAGATAGGCTCGGTCAGCGAAAGCGTGCAGGTGACCGAGGAGATTTCGATGATCGAAACCTCCAACGCATCGCAGGGACAGGTGCTGGAACGCCAGCAGCTGGTGGATCTGCCCAACCTGGGGCGCAATCCGTTCATGATGTCGAAGTTGGCGCAGAACGTAACGCCGGTGGGCGACCCGCACTACAACCGCATGCAGGACCAGAGCGGCTCGTCGCAGATCTCGATCGCGGGCGGTCCGGTGCGCGGCAACAACTATTTGCTGGACGGGATTCTGATCACCGACGCCGCCAATCGCGCGATGATCATTCCTACGCTGGAAGCGGTGGAGCAGGTCAAGGTGCAGTCGAATACCTACGACGCCGAAATGGCCCGGACCGGCGGCGGTATGTTCAATACATACCTGAAATCCGGCACCAACGAGTGGCACGGCAGTCTGTTCGGCGCCATGCGCCAGACCACCTGGGCGGCCAACAATTTCTTCAACAACGCGGCGGGCATCGCGCTGCCAGAGCAGCCCAACCGGACATTTGGGGCCAGCTTCGGCGGGCCGGTGCGGATCCCGAAACTGTACAACGGCAAGAACCGCACGTTCTTCTGGCTGGCATGGGAAGGCTACCAGGATACGCAATCGAACACGTCGCAGTTCTCGGCGCCGACGGCGCTCGAGCGGGTGGGCGACTTCTCGCAGAGCAAGACCGCCGGCGGTGCGTTGAACGTAATCTACGATCCGAAGAGTACGGTCTGCGCGGGGAGCACCTGCACCAGACAGCCGTTCGTAGGCAACATCATTCCCAGCGACCGTCTGAATCCGGTGGGCCTGGCGATGGCGGCAACGTACGTGCAGCCGCAAACCGTCTCGGCATTCTACGGCGCGCCAAACCTGACGCAGGCCGCTCCGCTGGCATCTAAAGCCTCGCAGAAGACGGCGAAGCTGGATCACGAAATCACCAAATGGTGGCGCAGCAGCCTGAGCTATCTGCGCTACTACTCGCTGGAGCCGGGCGACACGTGGTTCGCCACGGTGTCCTCACCCGGGCAATGGCGCCTGTCGCGGCGCGTGGATACTACCCAGTTCAACAACATTCTGACCATCTCACCGACCACGGTCCTGACCGTGAGGTACGGCTTCAACCGGTTCCCGAACTACGGCTATCAGGTCAGCCAGGGCTTCAACCTGGCGAGCCTGGGGTTCGACCCCGGCTTTGTGGCCGCGGTGCCCTCGCCAACGTTTCCCAACGTGACGATGACTTCGCAGTACAGCCTGGGGACGAACAATAACTTCTACTACGTGCATCACTCGACGAACCTTTCGGCGGGGCTGGCGAAGTATCAGGGCCGCCACAATCTCAAGGGCGGTTTCGACTATCGCCGGATCCATGACGACGGCAACGATTTCGCCAACAGCGCCGGCGCGTTCACCTTCAACGGTGTCTTCACGCGCTCCACGCCGCTGACGGCGGTGGCCGGCACGGGCGCGGATATGGCCGACATGCTGCTGGGCGCGCCTTCCGCCGGCACCGGCTACATTCCGACCAAGCTATACGAATACGCCGACTACTACGGCGCGTACTTTCAGGACGACATCCGTCTGACCAAATCGCTGACCGTGAACGTGGGCATGCGTTGGGAACGCGAAAACGGGTTGCAGGAGAGGAACAACCGGATGGTGGTGGGTTTCGACACCAGGACGGTGAATCCGCTGGCAGCCAACGTCACGGGTATCCTGCCCAAAGGGGTGATCCAGTTCGCGGGCGTGAACGGCAACAGGGTCAACGTGATGAACCCGAACCTGAACAAGATGGCTCCGCGCGTCGGCGTCGCCTGGCAGCTGGCGCCGAAGACAACCATCCGCGGCGGCTACGGGATGTTCTGGGCGCCGCAGTTCGCTATCGGCACGCCGTACAACCCGCCGGGCTACACCGCGACGTCCACCTATGTGGCGTCCAACGACGGCAACGCCACGGCGGCCAACAGTCTTACCAACCCGTTCCCCGCCGGCCTCGCACGGCCGAGCGGAAGTACGCTGGGCGATCTCACGGGCATCGGGCAGAGCCTCAGCATTATCGACCCGAACTCGCGCTCGCCGCGTGTGCAGCAGTACTCGTTCGACGTGCAGCGCGAACTGCCGTTCGGTCTGGCGATGGAAGTAGCCTACGTGGGCTCGCACTCCACGCACCTGACGCAAGCGACGGCCAACATCAACATCAACGCGCTGAACCCGTCGCTGCTGTCGCAGGGCTCGGCGCTCACCGCGACGGTGGCGAACCCGTTCTACAACAAGGGTGGCGCGGGCGTGATTGGCGCGGCGACGGTGAGCCAGGTGCAGTTGCTGCTGCCCTACCCCACCTTCAGCACGATCAACCTGCTGTTCAACGATAGCAGCCACGCACGCTACGATTCGCTGGTGGCGAAAGTGCAGAAGCGTATGAGTATGGGCATGACGCTGCTCTCCACGTTGACCTGGTCGCGCAACCACGATGCGAGTTCTGGCGGCGCCGGAAACTTCCTGAATGCCGGCGCGTCGGGTCCGCAGAACCCCTACGATATGGCGTCGGAGTACAGTCTGGCCAACGTGGACACGCCGCTGCGCTGGTCCACGGGCTTCACGTTCGAATTGCCGTTCGGCAAGGGCAAGAAGATGCTGAGCAGCAGCAAGGCGCTGGATTACGCGGTGGGCGGCTGGTCGATCAACGCGGTGGGCGTTTACCAATCGGGCTTCCCGCTACAGATCACGCAGAGCACCAACAACAACTCGGTGTTCGGGTACGCCAGCCAGCGGCCGAGCGCCACAGGAGTCTCTCCGGTGACGAGCGGCAGCCTGGCGAGCCGGCTGAGCGGCTACATCAACAAGGACGCATTTTCGACGGCGCCGCGGGGCACGTTCGGCAACCTCTCGCGGGCGCTGGAGATGCGCGGTCCGGGACAGGCCAACTGGGACGTGTCGATCTTCAAGAGCTTTTCGATCGTGGAAAAGTTCAAGGGGCAGTTCCGCGCGGAGGCGCTGAATGCGTTCAATACACCACTGTTCGCGGCGCCGAACGTCTCGTTCGGAAGTAGTTCGTTCGGACGCATCACGTCGCAGGCGAACTTCGCGCGGATGGTGCAATTGGGGGTGAGATTCTTCTTTTAAGACGGGAACTTGAGTGCGAAAAAGGGCCGCTCCGGAGGGGCGGCCCTTTTTGCGTGTGGCGAGGGCTGGTTGGAGACAGAAAAATGCCCGGCCCAGGAGGTGCCTGGACCGGGTGCGAGGGGTGACTCAGAACAACAGATGTTCAAACAACCACCGCTCACGGTCGCGGCTCGGATGGGTTGCGGTTAAGCGACAGGCTTGCCGGGCCGCTGCTTCTCCAACTCGTCGGAGAGGATCACGGCGTCCGCGAGATCGCGCATGGGGCGCCGCAGACGGCGGCTTTCGTTGCGCAACTTCAGGTAGGCATCTTCTTCGGTGATGCCGAGCTTGTGTTGCATGATGCCTTTGGCCCGTTCTACGACTTTGCGGGTTTCGAGCGCGCGTTGGGCCTCAAGGGTTTCCGACATGAGGCGTGCGTTTTCAATCGCGATGGCGGCCTGCCCGGCCACCACTTTGACGAAATCGATTTCGTCGCCGGCGAACTGGTGCGGCTCGCGCGTATAGATGTTGATGGTGCCGATCACGGTGTCGCGGGTGAACATGGGCACGGAGAGCAGCGAGGAGAGGCCGACGCGGCCGATCAGCGAATCTTCGATCTTGAGCGGCCCGCGGTGGAGGTAATCCTCCGAGGAGCAGCGCGCGGCGCTGATCACGAGCTCTTTGCGGCCTTCATCCACCAGCATGATGGAGCAGACCGGCGAATCAAGCTTGTCGGCCACCATTTCCGCGATAGTTTGCAGGATGCGGTCCAGGTAGTTGGTTTCGTTGAGCTTGCCGGCGAGTCCGGCGAGGGCCTCCATGCGGCGGTTGGCGCGCTCGGAACGTTCGGCAAGCATGCTCTTGGTGATGGCGCCGCCCATCTGTTCGCCGAGGAAGCTGACCAGGGCGATCTCATCCTGGGTGTGGGCATGCTCCGCCTGGTGGTGGATGTTGATGACACCGATCAATTCGCCCGCGCTGACCAGCGGGACCGACAGGAAGGCCTGATAGGTGTCTTCCGGCAGCCTCTGGAAACTCTTGAAGCGAGAATCGGCAGCGGCGTTGGCGCCGAGAGCGACCACACTCCTATTCTGCGCCACCCATCCGGTGATGCCCTCGCCGATCTTCAGTCTGATGTGGCCGATTTCCTTGGTATGGGGCAACTGCGATGCGCGAAGTACGATCTCCTTACGGCTCCTGTCCACCAGGTACACCAGGCAAGCGTCACAGTCAGTTACTTCGACCGCCAGGCCAACCAATTCCTGAAGCATGTTCTCCAACGAGAGATTGGAACTGACGATGTTGCTGATTTCGTGCAACAACTCGACCTGGCTCTTGCGTTCCATTACCGGCACGTATTCACCCTTTCCACTACTTCGAGTGTAAGAGCCGGGTTGCGGAGCAGTCCAATTGAAAGTTTCTATGCGCGGTATCAGTGGCCCGGCGCGCTACCGGAAGAGCTGGGGCACGAGGTCGGCGAGGTAGTTCCGCCAGTTGCGCCAAACGTGACCCTCTTCGGAGGGGACGAAGGTGTGCTTGATGCCGTGTTTGGCCAGCGCATCGTTAGAAGAGCTTAAGCTTCTTGTTGGTGGCGGCGGGATCGGCCAGCAGATCCTTGTACTGCGTCTCGGGATATCCGGCGCGCACGCCAGCGCTGAACGCCCCCACACTATGGAAGATGTCCAGATGGTTCAGGCCGACACTGAGCGCCTGTCCCCCGCCCATGGAGAGGCCGGCGATGGCGCGGTCCACCGGCTTGGCGGAGATGCGGTAGAACTTCTCGGCGAAGGGCATGACGTCCTTCAGCAGATCGTTTTCGAAGGCCTTGGGATCGGCGGGTTGCGCCTGCGGGGGCGCGGGGCCGAGATAGACGTCCTGGCGGGCGCGGCCATAGGGCATGACGACGATCATTGGCTTGGCCTTACCGGCCGCGATCAGGTTGTCCAGGATGAAATTGGCGCGGCCGATTTTGACCCAGCCGTTTTCGGTATCGCCGGAGCCGTGGAGCAGGTACATCACAGGGTAAGTGGCCTTGCCGGCTTCGTAACCCGGCGGGGTATAGACGTCGATCCGCCGCCACACGCTGAGGGTCTTCGACTCATACCAGTTTTCGTGAACGGTGCCGTGGGCGACATTCTGCATGTCGTAGGGCGCGGGTTTGTCCCCGGGCACTTCGAAGATGGATTCAGAGGTGCGCTCGCCGAGCTTGATGGCGGGGTTGACGGGGTCGATCACGCTGACACCGTTCACGCGGAAATTATAGGTATAGATGGCGGGGTTGAGCGGGGCGCTGGTGACGCTCCAAACGCCATCTTCGGCCTTCTGCATGGCTTGGGCGCCCTGGACGAAATCGCCGGAGACTTTGACATCGGTGGCTTCCGGCGCGCGCAGGCGGAAGGTGACCGTGCGATCTGGGCGGACTTCACAGGAATTGATAGCGGGCGGCGCATTGCCGCGGCCACCACGGCCGGCGGGGGCGGCAGGGACTTGCGCCAGCAGAAGGGGAGTAAGAACCAGGGAGCTGGCGAACAGGGACAGTCTGGACATGCCCCGGATTGTATCAATCAGCGGTGCGCAAGGCCATCGACCAGAATCCGCGCCAAATCGGCAATCAGCAGCGAGCCGGCGTTGTCGGGACCGTAATCGATTTTCTCCATGCCATCGACGGTTATCGCCATGGCGATGCGCCCGCCTTTTGCATAGACCAGGGCGACTTCAGAACGCAGGGCATCGAGAGCCCCGGTTTTATTGGCGATGGTGACACCGTTGAGGCGGCGGCGCACGCCGGTATCGTCGTGGCAGCGTTTGAGGATGGCGAGGATCTCCTTGGATGCTTCGGGGCTGACAATTTCCCCGCGCTCCAGCTTTTCGAGGATGGAGACCATGTCCAGCGGGGTGGAGACGCCAAGGCCGTACTTCTGGTTTTCGGGCAGTTTACCGGCGGCGCTCCAGCCTTCGGCCGCCTTGAGCTCGGTCCCGTCGCCGCGCACCTTGCGCATGGAGCAGGTGGTCTTGATGCCGATCTTGTCGAGGTAGGCGTTGACCGCGTCGGCGGTGAAACGCTCGAGGACCATGTTGGTGGCCGAGTTATCGCTGAGCACGATCATCAGGTGGACCACGTCGCGCAGAAGGAGTTGCACCCCACCCGAAAGTTCACTGCCGATGATGCCGCTACCGGATACTTTGTCGCGGGCGGTGATGGTGAGGGGTTCGGTCCACTTGGCTTTGCCGGCAGCCACCTGGTCGAAGACGGCGAGCAGGATGGGGAGTTTGATGGTGCTGGCGGTGCGCACGGGGTCGGCCTGACGGATGCCAGCGGACTCGCCGGTGTCGAGGTTTTTGGCGTAGAGCGAGACGGTTCCCTGGAAATTTGCAATGCGGGCACGGAGGGCGTCCTGCAAGGGTTGGGCGGGCAGGGCCGCGGCGAAAAGGAGAGCAAGCACGGCAGAGGGGCGCATGGAATTGATGATAGCGTGGGGAGCAAGGCACAGACACACTTGTCCTGTGAAGGGGGGTCTTAAATTCGTTGCGGCGGCCGGGGCTGTACGGGTGTTTGCCGCGCGTTTTCCGGCCGCCAATGATTTGGCTGGAATCTACGAAGACGTAGGAACCGTGCTTATTACCTTGAGCACATCGAGCGTCCCCTCGTTTCGATTCACAACCTCTGTATCCAGTGGGTCGGCGACAAGCGCTATCCGAACATCCACCAGGTATTATCC
>JAPKZC010000233.1:1701-3706 GCA_026394025.1 Candidatus Solibacter sp. | reverse complement strand
TAGCTGAACCAGGTAGGTGCCCGTGCCCTTGTTCGTGAAGAAGGCGGTCACATCGGGTTGGGCCCCGAGCGGGCTGACGAAACTCTGCCCTCCGGTGAGATCCCAAGCGTACTTGGTAATGAAGTTGTTCGGGGCGCCCGGTTCGCCGGCCGTGCGCGCCACACTAGACGCGGCGCCATCCAGGTACCAGGGAGTCCTGGCCGGGCAGAACGAATAGGGCCCGCCCGCGTTTGCCGTGGGAGGAAGCGGTGGGATTGAGACCTGCACGGTAACAATAGTTTGGGCAGTGGTGCCCACATTGTCAGTGACCTTGAGTCTCACCTGATAGTTGCCCAGGCTCGGGAACGAGGTGGTCGCGATAGGACCGGTTGCGCTAAACCCAGGCACCGTAATGCCGTCCCATTGCCAGGACACGATGGTCTTGCCCGGGTCCTGATGGAAGGAGGTGCTCCCGGTAAGCGTTACGATCGCCCCCTGCACGGCGGGGTTGGGACTCGCTGTAGCCACCGCCACCGGCGCTCCAGCGCTGAATATGGTCCTGTTCAGCATGATGATCGACCAGGCGGTAGTGTAAGGGTAGTGGGCGTCCGTATAGCTTGGTCCGGACCAAGCGCCGGGGTAAGCACAGGAACCACCAACCTGACATTGGTAGCCAATCAGGGTCCGCGCCACTCCATCGCTGGGGTCGCCGTTGGCGGCTTGGGCTGAATACCAGTCCAGATCGGCAACTCCGGCCGTCTCGGAGTGCAGCCACTGGATGGACGGGTCATGCAGCAGCATGGCCTTCACGAACGAAAACAATCCGTAAAGGTAAGCCCTGGGAGCGAGGGTGGCGCCCCCCGCGGTGTTATTTGGGAAGTTGTCGCGCATGTAGGTCTCGGCAGTTTTCCACCTCGGCCCCCACCAGCAGAGCTGGTTGCTTACCGTTCCCACGCCCGACGTCAAAATCAAGTGGTTGGCGTCGGTGATGGAGCCTATGGTGACGTAGCCAATTGCGCTAATGGCAATGGTATTCCCTGCGGTGGTTGGCGCGGTGGTGAACGGTGTCCCGGATAAGAGGGTTACCGTGCTCCCACTGGTACTGCATTGCCCGGAGTAGTCGGCACTGCTTCGACCCATTCCGTCCATCACCATCTGCACCATGCCGGATGGGGTAACCGCGTAGGGTCCCCAACCAGAAACGCCGGAGCCCTGGTAGCCAAACACCCCGGAGCCGGGGTTGAAGCTGAACGTGAGCCAACTCCTGTTCCAAAGGTAGGTCTTTGGGGGAATAGTGAACCCCCAGGCAGCGTCCGCCTTAGCCGCCGCCAGCAACCCGATGGCGGCCCACTGTGAAATGGAATTGTCGCCATAGCCCTTACACGAGTAGTACCATCCTCCACCGACCGGGGAGGCGGGGTACTGGCAGTACAGGAACATATCCACGATATCCTTGGCGACATCTTTGTAGGCGCGTCCCGAAACAAAGTCCCTGCTAGCTACGCCGACCACGGTATTGGGCGCACCACTGGCGATAATCGCATCCAGGACTGGGCCGAGTTCATATGGCCAGTTTCCGGTATACAGCGCTTTACCGTTGTCGTTTGTATCCGCGGCGATGACCCCCACTGGGGTCGTGACACTGCCAACATCATAGGGCGAAAGGTTCTGGAAGAGATACCGAAGGCCACGGGCCACGTCGTCGGCATAGGGGTTTTCGGCTCCACGGGGGTCGTTTTCAACATGTCCGTTTACCTCAAACGCATTGACGTTGACCCCTGCGTTGGAGGCCGTGCTGTTAGCCGCATAGCCGGCCGACCAATAGCCGCACGGCAGGCCACCGCACGTGGGGGTACGGGTCATGGTCTTGTGGAGATACCAGAGGCCCTCGTCGATGGCCACGTTGATCTCGATTTCCAGGGTCTTGGTCCGGATCTTGACAAAGTACTGTTTGGTGGTGAATTCAGCCGTCGACATGTTCTTGACCGTCAGATTCGCGGAGTAAACCGTGCCTTCCGGAACCGCG
>JAPKZC010000233.1:0-1680 GCA_026394025.1 Candidatus Solibacter sp. | reverse complement strand
TGTAGGCATGCACGCCTTCGATGGAGTACCGGTCAGCGACTGGCGCGAAGGCTGTGACAGCGCCATCGCCGAAATCCCAGGAATACTGGATGTTGGCGCCCTGGGAATCCGAAGCTCCCTTGAAGGTGATAGTCTTGTTGAGCCACGCATCATGCGGGGTTGTGGGGTTGGTAGCCACCCACGGAACGGTGTAAGCCTGTGGAGCGGCGGCCAATGCCACCGCTGGACAAAATGCAAGTACCCCCAGGATGACCGTGAGAAGAAAACTCGTTCTGTTGTACCTGAGCATATCGCCTCTCATCTCTCGTGCTATTCAAATATCTGGTGCCCTTTGAAGAACCAGGGCTGGTTGCCAAAACGCGCAGCGACAGAAGGCTGGCCAGCTTCTGACGGTTGAATTCGTCACAAGGCTTGGGCGGCCGATTCTCAGCCGTCCGCCAGGAGCGCCCGCGGGCTGGAGCGTTCCTTAGCTGGCGGTTCTCTTCAGCTTTCCGAGAGATAGGAGACCCGCAACCGTGGCCAAGAGGATCCAGGCGCCCGGCTCGGGGACGTCGGTCTGCCCGGTTATGTCAAGAGAACTGGAGAAGTAGAGGTCCAAGCCGCCCGGATCGGTTTGCTGGAGGTAGAAGCCGGATGGCGCTGCCGTCGAGGTGATATCAAACCTGAGGTGCGCCGTTTCGCCGGAGTTCACGATGAATGCCCACCCCAGCGCCATGGCAACGTCATCGGGTCCCGTATAGGTTCCGTCAAAGAGCTGGTTATCCAGGCTGCCCGCCACGACGTTGTCCACAAGATTGCCGACATAGGGTGGCATGTTGCCGTATCCTGGATCGTCGATCTCCCACGACTGCCCAGCGGCCGCAATTCCGTGGACGGAGCCGGTTTCGTTCGCTACGCCGTTGTTCAACCCAACGATGTCGTGGTCGAAGTATCCAATGACCGAATAGCTGCCGGGCCCGAGCGTAAGCTGGATCGGGCCAAGTCCGGTCGTAAAATTAAAGGCGCTGGCGTCGAACTCGCTCGACAAGGGGTTCGGGTTGGGGGCTGGGTTGTAGAACGTCCCGCTGACGTTGAATACCCAGTCATTCAGTTGGAAGTTGTCTGCGAGAACTGGTGTTGCCGATAAGAGAATCACCGCGAAGGCGGTAAAGAGTAGGGTTTTCATCGGTCTATTCCTCGACTGCTTCAGACCGCAACTGTGCTCTCTAGCCACATGCGGCCGAGACAGGCGACAGGTCTTGTGCAATTGCGATTCCAGTCTCAGACGTACCTTGTTGTCAATCGTTTAGGTTTCCGGGCGGGGCGCTGGCGAGGTTAAGTTTTGGGACAGAAGGCAATAGATTAAGATTTTAGGGTAGATTACTGTGGCTTCTCGGACGCGGTCCGCCTACTGCTGGATATTCGCCTTCGCGCGCAAGGCGTCGATGCACTGTTCGATCCGGCGTTGCTTCTTCTGCTCGAAGAGTAGAGCCTCGATATCGGCTTTGACCTCCGCCAGCGGGCGGATACATTCCGCCCTCCGGTCGAGAACCTTGGCGATGTGGTACCCGAACGGGGTGCGGAAGATCTCGCTGCACTGGCCGGGCTCAAGCGAAAAAACCACGGCGTCGAATTCTTCCACCATCTGGCCGCGGGCAAAATATCCGAGATCGCCGCCCCGCCCCGGGCAGTCGGAGTACC
>JAPKZC010000684.1 GCA_026394025.1 Candidatus Solibacter sp. | reverse complement strand
GCTGGCAGCCGTGCAACTGCCTGCGCATGCCTGAGACGACACGTTTTCAGGAGAGCCGGATGCCGGGAAATCCGCTTGTCCGGTTCGACGAGGGGAGAGTGGGTCGCACCGCAAGGTGTCGCCCTCTCTCCTACTCTACCGCCTTGGCGTGAACGGTTTCTTCCAGCCCATTGACGATGCGTTGATGCAGTATCTGGTCGAAACCTCCGGGCGCCTTCCGCGCCACGGTGGCCACTCGGCTAATTGCCTAGGTCTGCTAACTGGCGGGCAGTAGCGGGTGCTCCGCAGGCAGCGCCTCGACGTCGTTTGCCCGGCGCACCGCCGTACGCAGGCTCGTCATCACGCGCTCCATTCGGACACGCTGCGCGTGCCTCTGGCGCAGGTGCACGATCAACGCGAGATCCCCAATCGCAAGCAGCGCCAGCACAAGTGCATCCGTATTCATGGATCGATTTCATCACGAATGCGGCGCCTCCACCAGAGCTACAGGTAACAGGGCCGTCATGGGACTTTTTGCCCAAAACCGCGCCAAACGCCGCTGGCGGCGCCTGTCCCTAGTACTCTTTGCCGGTTCCGCAGGGCAGGGTACCGGGAAGGATCGTAGGGCGGCAAATTGCTATCATCGACCCAGTGAGAAAGACCGTTCTCCTCTGGCTGGCCGCTGCCGTGTTGCAGGCCCAGCCCGGCGCCGAAGTGCGCGGCTCGGTGGTGGACGCGCGCGGCGGCGAAGCGCTATCCAGCGTGGTGGTGCAACTGGTGGGAGGAACCTACCGGGCGACTACCGATGCCGCCGGCCGCTTCCGCATTCCCGGCGTCGCGGCGGGCGACTACGTACTGAACGTCTCCACCGTTGGCTACCACCTGCTGAAGAAATCGTTCCATCTGGACTCGGGCGAGACCAAGGATTTCGAAGTCATTCTCAGCCCTGAGACGTTCCGCCAGACCGACTCGGTAGAGGTGCAGGCCAGCCCCTTCGAACCGGCGCGCCAGGATAGCCCATCGACCCTGGTGTTGGGCGGCAACGATGCCAAGAACCTGGCGAGCGTACTGGCTGACGATCCGTTGCGCTCCGTCCAGGGGCTGCCGGGCGTCAGTTCGAACAACGATTTCGACGCGCGCTTCTCCGTGCGCGGCGCGGATTTCAACCGCATCGGGCTTTACCTGGATGGGATTCTGCTGCACGCGCCGTTTCATATGCTGCAGGGCCAGCAGGTCTCGGGCTCCGCCACCGCCTTCAACGGCGACACGCTCGGCGGCCGTGCTGGACGTGCACACGCGCGATGGCAACCGCACCGGTAATACCTTCCGCGTGGCGGCCAGCGCTTCTAACGCCGGCGTCATGGCGGAAGGGCCGCTGGGCGGGAAAAAGCGGGGTTCCTGGATGATCGGCGCGCGCAAGAGCTATCTGCAATACATCTTCCAGCGCACTTTCCCCGACACGTCCTACATCTTCGGCTTCGAGGACGTGCAAGGGCGCGTCAGCTACGACCTCACGCCGAAGCACAACATCACGCTCTACGTACTGGAAAGCTATTCCGAGCTCAACCGGGACCTGACGTCCAAACTGGGTGTCAACTCGCTAGTTAACGGCGGCTATCACTACACCCTGGGCAATCTTGGCTGGCGCTACGCGCCCAGCGAGAAGCTATTGATCGTGAACCACGCGGCGTGGATGCGGGAGAAGTTCGATAACTACAACCCCACGAAACGGCCGCTGGGCGCGGGCTTTTACGGCGAGTGGGTATGGAACACCAATGCCACCTGGATGTGGAACAAGCAGACGCCGCTGGATGTGGGCTGGAGTGTACGGCGCCTGCGCGGCAACCAGGTGGCCAACCAGTATCAGGCCAACACGCCGCTGCCCCGCCTGCTGGACCACTCCGACGGTACGGCGCTGCGTGAGAGCGGCTACGCGCAGCAGACGTGGATGCCGTGGGCCGGGCGGTTGCACCTCACGGCGGGCGTGCGCTGGGACCATCACTCGACGGACGATGTGGCGGCGGTTTCGCCGCAGGTCTCCGCGTCGCTGGCGCTGGCGCAGGGGACGCGGATCCAGCTCGGTTTCGGGCAGTACGTGCAGTATCCCGAAATCCCGCTATTGACCTCGCCGTTGGGCAGCCGCGGCCTGTTGCCGATGCGATCCAACCACTGGCTTGGCGCGGTGGAACAGCGGCTGGGACCGCGCACCCGCATCCGCGCCGAATACTACAATCGCGCGGACCGCGCGCGCGGCTTTGAGGTGTTCGTGCAGCGCTCTAGCGCCAACGGCGCCACCGGCTGGGTCTCCTACGCGTTCGGCCGCACTGGCATGCGCGACGGCGTGACGGGTAATCACTTCCCCTCGGACTTCGACCAGCGCCACACCCTCAACATCTACGGCGGGTACCGGTTGAAGCCGACGGTGAACCTGAGCGGGAAGGTGAGCTACGGCAGCGGGTTTCCAATTCCGGGGTATTTGCGGAAGGTGGGAACCCTGTACTACTTGAGCGAGGCGCGCAACCAGTTGCGCATGGAGCCGTACGTGCGCACGGATGTCCGGCTCAACAAGAGTTGGACCAGGGACCGATG
>JAPKZC010001141.1:1605-5131 GCA_026394025.1 Candidatus Solibacter sp. | reverse complement strand
GCCCGGCGTAACTCTGGCGCAGGCCAAAGCCCGGCTGAAGGTTTCCGCCGCGGATTACCGGCGGAAATTCCCAACCGCCTTGCAGGCAAACCAGGGATTCAGCGTGGAAGCCATCCGCGAAGCCCTGGTCACCAACGTTCGTGCGTCGCTTCTGGTGCTGGTGGGCGCGGTGAGTCTGGTGCTGCTGATTGCGTGCGCCAACGTGGCCAATCTGCTATTGGCCCGCGCCATCGGGCGGCGGCGCGAAATGGCCATCCGGGTGGCGATGGGAGCGGGCCGGGCCCGCATCGTTCGTCAACTGCTGACGGAAAGCGTGCTGCTGTCCCTGGGCGGAGCAGTGGTCGGTGCGGCGGCGGGCTTGGTGGGGATTTGCGCCCTGCTGAGTGTGAATACCGCCAACCTTCCGCGCGTCGGGCAGGAAGGTTCCTTAGTCGGCCTGGATTGGCGAGTTCTGGTTTTCACCATTCTGGTGGCGGTGGCCACTGGCCTTCTCTTCGGCCTGATTCCCGCCCTGCAAACCTCGCGGCCGGACTTGAGCGCCACCCTCAAGGAGAGCAGCGGACGCTCCGGAACAGGCTTCCGTCAGAACAAGGCGCGAACCTTGCTGGCGGTGAGCGAAATCGCCCTCGCCGTGGTGCTGCTGGTGGGCGCTGCCCTGCTGATCCGCACCTCCATTGCATTGGGCGGCGTGAACCCGGGCTTCAACGCGGAGAACGTTCTGACCATGAGGATGTCGCTGACCGGCCAGCGCTTCGTCAAGTCGGCGGGAATCGAGCGGTTGGTGCAGGATGGCGTTGCCCGCGTGAACGCTCTGCCCGGCGTAACGCTTGCCAGCGCCACCTGCTGCGTACCGTTGGAGGGTGGGTATGGGCTGCCGTTCCTGGTGATGGGCCGGCCCCTCACCGATGGCCCATTCCACGGCGGCGGTAGCTGGCTCACGGTCTCGCCGGGCTATTTCGAGGTATTCAAGATCCCGCTACTGCGCGGCCGCGCTTTCACGGAGCGCGACGATGGCGCTGGCGCGCCGGTGGTGCTCATCAACCAGGCCATGGCGAAACGGTACTGGCCGAAAGCCGATCCGCTCAGCGACAAGATCTGGATTGGCAAGGGAATCATGTCGGAGCTGGCAGCTGAAACCCCGCGGCAGATCATCGGCATCGTGGGCGATGTGCGCGGCGGGGGCCTGGACAACGAGCCTGGTCCCACCATGTACGTACCCAACGCGCAGGTGCCCGACGCCCTCAATGCACTCAACGTGCGTATCACGCCGTTGAAGTGGGTAGTGCGCACGCGCGGCAATCCCTACGCGCTCAGCGGGGCCATTCAGGAGCAACTGCGGCAGGCCAGCGGCCTCCCCGTCTCCGACGTGCGCACCATGGACGAAGTGGTCTCCAGATCCACCTCGCGGCAGCGTTTCAACATGCTGTTGATGACCGTATTCGGCGGCGCGGCGTTGTTCCTGGCGTCCCTCGGGGTCTACGGATTGATGGCGTACTCCGTGCAGCAGCGCACACAAGAGATCGGCATTCGCATGGCACTGGGAGCGGAAACCGGCCATGTCCTCAAGATGGTCGTCTTTCAGGGCATGCGCCTGGCGCTGGCGGGGGTGGTCGTCGGCGTTGGCTCGGCGCTCGGTCTGTCTCGCTTGCTGGCCACGTTCCTGTTCGGCGTGAAGGAGAGGGACCTCGCCGTCTTCATCGTGGTGCCGGTTACCCTGGCCATCGTATCCTTGATCGCCGTCTGGCTGCCGGCGCGCCGAGCTACGCTGGTGGACCCGGCGAACGCGCTGCGCGCCGAGTGATGGGCCGACGTCGCGACGTGGCCGCTCGCCGGCCTCCGCCACCAGGGACCCCGTAACGGACCCAATGTGCTTCGGACATCAGTGGAAACATGCGCGGTCTTCACTAAACGCTGGGTGCCGGGCGCGGGCGATCCAAGGCAAGGGCGTTCACAAGCACGTCAGCGAGTCGGCGGCAAGACAGCCAACTGGACTGTTTGGGAGTGGCTGAACCATTCCCAACTCTCCACTCGGGTGCGCGCCGTACTCGATAGAACGCATCGAAGCGCCTTTGAAAATCCCGATCCGTGCTCACATTGCATTTCAGGACGTTGGCCTGGAGCCACTGATAGCTCTTCATCCCATCTGGCAGCCTTCCGAGAGCTGTCTGAATATCGAACTCCGTGGGCACGAGCATGATTTCTATTGTACGCGGCGGTTGGTAGACGAGCTACTCGGAAGTTGGGAAATCCGGACAATCTGCCGAAAAACGCACATCTCGGACTTTGGCCCGGCCGGTGGTCCCGACTCCGGCGTTCTGAGCAAGGATCTCCCTGGTCGTTAGCGGTGACTGATCCGGCGGATCAAGCCTTCAGCAAGTCTCAACCACGGCGGGGACGGATCTCAAAGTTCACGCCCTCCTGCGCTTGAAGATGAGCGAGCACGCCAAATAAGTTCTTGGCCGAAGGGTTGCCATTCGGCCCAAACATCCGCATGAGACTGTTGGCGGGAATGGATGTCGCTTCTTCCAATTGCCGAAAGCCGACGGTGGCGTTGATATAGTTGCGCAGGATCGCTCGGCCCGTCTTTTCGTCGCCGGAGAGCATGAGTTCGATTGCTTCACGAAGCAACGCCTTGCGGAATTTCGGTTCCTGTTGGGCGCGTTCGCGGATCGTTTCGCGAAAATCTTTGGTTAGTGCCATGGTGTTTTTCCCTCGGTCTTCCTGTTCCGGTAGTCTTCCCAATTAGTCCTTGCCTGGCGGATGTCTTCTTGCTGGCGTTTCTTCGTGCCACCCGCGAGCAGAATAATGAGCCGGTCGCCGTCCCGCCCAAAGTAAATGCGGTAGCCTGGGCCAAAATCAATTTTGTATTCGAGAACACCGTTACCAACCGCTTTGACGTTGGACAGGTTAGCACCCGCAACCCGCTCAAGCGCTGTCGCTACTTTCGCCGCAGCATGAACGTTGAGTGCGCGCAGCCACTTCGTGAAGGGGCTTCGTCCAGCGGTATCGATGTATTCCCGAACGTCGAGCACGATTCAATAATAACATATACGTTATGATCGACTGCCGATTCGGGGGTAGGTCGGGTAATGACCCGTCGCCTGGTGTAGACCTGACACCGCCACAATGCCGTAACGCTTCATCGCTGACATGTGCACGTCAAGGACAGATCGTGCCTGCCGCCGGCGTCGCGGCGCACTGCCACCTCAGACTCATGGCCCGATCGGGAAACGCCACTACCGCGCCGCCGTACGGCCCTCCCCCTGATGGCGTGACCCTGGTTGTCGACGGCTCCCGGCGGGTCTCGCGGACGGCCCAGCGTTCGGTGGCATATCACCCTCCGCCACAATGAAGTAACAAGTGAGCTGTCGTTAACCAGTTAACAAGTGAGCTGTTAACAAGTGAGCTTGCATACGGCCTACCCCGGGAGCATAATCTCCTGAAGAGGTGATACGCCATGCGTAACTTATTTCTGATCGCGATCTGCGCCTGCGGCCTGAGCGCCGCGGCCGATGCGCCCTATGCG
>JAPKZC010001141.1:0-1537 GCA_026394025.1 Candidatus Solibacter sp. | reverse complement strand
ACCGTGACCTATGAGCAGATGACAGGCGGCGAGATGAAGGCCACCATGGATGGCCTATCCTACACATTCAAGACCGACGGCAAGGACAACATGACCCCCTGGGGCATGACCGTCGCCTGGAAAGCCGTCGATGCCAAAACCTGGGAGATGACCGAGAAGACCAACGGTAAGGTAACCTGCACCTCCATCTTGAAGCTCTCCGCCGACGGCAACATGCTGGCGCTCGATGCCAGGCGCGTCAAAGGAGATGGCGGGACTTCCAACGATTCCATGACCTTCCAGCGTGCTTCCGGCGGACCGGGGCTGGCAGGCAAGTGGAAAACCAAGAACCTGAATTCCAGTTCGCCGGAAACCCTGACCCTCGCCCCGAAAGGCAGCGACGGCCTCACCATATCGCTTGGCAACGAGGGCAGCGTCTGTGACGCCAGGTTCGACGGCAAGGCGCATCCGGCCACCGGCCCCGTGTGGCCCTCCGGATGGACGTGCGTCGTCGCCAGGAACGGCGCCCGCGCCTTCGATCTCACCTGGAAGAAGGACGGCAAGGATATGTATAAAACCACGATGGCCGCCTCCGCCGACGGCAAGACCCTTACGGAGACCGGATCGGCCACGGGAGTGAATGAGAAATTCACCGTGGTCTACGACAAGCAGTGAGGCGACGTGAACATTGCGGGACACGATGTCCCGCTTCCACGGCGTTACACTGGTGCATTGCCAACTCTCAGCTATTCCCGCGGGGCCGCTGCGCCCCTCCTGGAAAAGACCATCGCGCAAGCCCTCGCCGACACCGCCGCCAGTTTCCCCGACCGCGAAGCCCTCGTCGTGTGCGATCAGAACGTGCGCCTAACCTGGCGTGAGCTGGATGGCGAAGCCACCCGCGTCGCCCGCGGACTCGCCGGCCTGGGACTCGCGCCCGGCGACCGCGCCGGCATTTGGGCCAGCAATTGTGTCGAGTGGATCCTGCTGCAACACGCCGCCGCCCGCTCTGGCGTCGTCTTAGTCAACGTCAACCCCGCCTACCGCTCCCACGAACTTCGTTACGTCCTCCAGAAATCCCGCATTCGCGCCCTCTTCCTCCGGGAGCGCGACGCCCGCGCCGACTATCGCGTCATCCTCGACGATTCGCGCAACGGCGACGCGCTCCCCCTCGAACACGTCATCTGGCTCGGCGAACCGTCCTGGGACGCCATGCTCGCGGCCGGCCGTGATTTCCCGCGCAATGCCGCCACCCCCGGCGACGTCGCCAACATCCAGTACACCTCCGGCACCACCGGCTCGCCCAAGGGCGTCCTGCTCACCCACCACAATCTGGTCAATAACGGCATGGCGATCTCCCTCGCCCTCCGCGCTACCGAACAAGATCACATCTGCGCCCCCGTGCCCTTGTATCACTGCTTCGGCTCCGTCATCGGCTCCATGGTGTCCGTGGTCACCGGCGCGGCCCTTATCCTGCCATCCGCCCAATTCGATCCGCTCGCCACGCTCGAAGCGGTGCACCGCGAACGTGCCACCGCCCTATATGGCGTGCCCACCATGT
>JAPKZC010000997.1 GCA_026394025.1 Candidatus Solibacter sp. | reverse complement strand
TCAGGCCCGCCGCCTCATGGAGAAGGTTTTTGGATTCCGGGAATTCAGGCCGGGCCAGGAAGAGATCCTTGAGGCCATCCTTGCGGGGGCAGACGCCCTCATCGTCATGCCCACGGGCGGCGGCAAATCCCTCTGCTATCAGCTCCCCGCCCTGGTCCTTCCGGGAGTGACCCTGGTCATCTCCCCCCTGATCGCCCTGATGAAAGACCAGGTCGATTCCCTGCGCGTCCTGGATCTGCCGGTCGTGGCCGTCCATAGCATGATGGGGATCGGAGAGCAGGAAGAAGCGCTCGGCCAAATTGCCGCCGGCTCTTACAAGATCATTTACGCCTCCCCCGAACGCCTGCGCAGCGGCGTCTTCCTGAACGCCCTGAGGAAGCAGACCATTTCGTTGGTCGCCGTGGACGAGGCCCATTGCATTTCGGATTGGGGCCACGATTTCAGACCCGATTACCTGCGCATCGCCCAGACTCTCGATCTCCTCGAAAGGCCCCAGACCATCGCCCTCACCGCGACCGCGACCGCCCAGGTCCGGCAAGATATCGTCGAACATCTCAAACTGCGCGCCCCCCGGCGGTTTGTCACGGGCTTCGACCGGAAAAATCTTTTCTGGGAGGTCGCGCCCGTAAGAACCGCTAAAGAAAAATTGAACGCCCTGGCCGACCGCCTGCGCCATCTGCGCGGCGGGGCGATCAAGAAGCGCGACGACGTCCACCGCATGGCGGAGGCCAACAAGGCCTTCGCGCATTACCGGTGGTAGGCATTGATTTATTAGAGACGCGGACAACAGGAGCTAATTCAATACTGCATGGCTAGAACCACCCCGCTCGAGAGGATGAGAAATATCGGCATCGCAGCGCATATCGATGCCGGTAAGACCACCACGACTGAGCGGATCCTGTATTACACGGGTAAGTCCCACAAACTGGGCGAAGTTCACGAGGGCACTGCCGTCATGGACTGGATGGAGCAGGAGCAGGAACGCGGCATCACCATCACATCGGCGGCGACCACCTGCGAGTGGCGCGATATCCAGATCAACATTATCGATACGCCCGGGCACGTCGATTTCACCGCCGAGGTGGAGCGCAGCCTGCGCGTGCTGGACGGCGCAGTGGCGGTATTCGACGCCGTAGCCGGGGTGCAGCCGCAATCGGAAACGGTTTGGCGGCAGGCGGACAAGTATTCGGTTCCGCGAATTTGCTTCATTAACAAAATGGACCGGGTGGGCGCGGACTTTTACCACTCGATGGACACCATCGTCGATCGCCTGAAGTGCCGTCCGGTGGCGATTCAACTTCCGATCGGCGCGGAAGAGAAGTTCCTGGGTATCGTGGACCTGGTGGAGATGCGCGGCATTGTGTGGCGCGACGAGACCCTGGGTTCCCAGTACGACGTGGTCGAGATTCCGGAAGACCTGCAGGAAAAGGCCAAGGAATACCGCGAGCACATGATCGAGGCGATCAGCGAGCACGACGAAGCGCTGATGCACAAATTCATCGATGGCGAGGCCATCAGCAACGATGAAATCCGCGCGGGCATCCGCAAGGCGACCATCGCATTGCAGATTTTCCCGGTAATCTGCGGCACGGCTTTCAAGAACAAGGGTGTCCAGACCATGCTGGACGCGGTGGTGGACTACCTTCCCTCTCCGCTGGACGTTCCGGCCATTGAGGGCCTGGACATCGATCACCCCGAAAAAATCCTGGTCCGCCACGCCTCCGACAGTGAGCCTTTTTCGGCGCTGGTGTTCAAGATCATGACAGACCCGTACGTCGGCCAACTGGCCTTCTTCCGGGTTTACTCAGGCACCCTGAAGAGCGGTGAATTCGTGTTCAATGTGGCCAAGAGCCGCAAAGAGCGTGTCGGGCGCCTGCTGCGCATGCACGCCAACAAGCGCGAAGAAATTCAGGAGATCGTGGCCGGCGACATTTGCGCCGCCGTCGGTCTGAAGACGGTATCGACTGGTGATACCATCTGTGACGACGAGCACCCGATCGTGCTCGAAAACATCGATTTCCCGATGCCGGTGATTCAACTGGCTGTCGAGCCGAAAACCAAGGCCGACCAGGAAAAGATGGGCCTGGCGATCCAGAAACTGGCGCAGGAAGATCCCACTTTCCGCGTCAATACGGATCCTGAAACCGGCCAGACCATCCTTTCCGGGATGGGCGAATTGCACCTGGAAATCATCGTGGACCGCATGATGCGCGAGTTCGGTGTCGGCGCCAATGTGGGCAAACCGCAGGTAGCGTATCGCGAAACCATACGCAAAAAGGCCGAAGCCGAGGGCCGCCACATCAAGCAGACCGGTGGTCATGGGCAATACGGGCACGTCAAGATTCGCGTCGCGCCCCTGCCTTCCGGCAGCGGGTTCGAGTTCGAGAACGAAGTCACGGGCGGCAGGGTACCGAAGGAATACATCAACCCCACCGAGGTCGGCATCAAGGAAGCGCTCGAAGGCGGAATTCTCGCCGGCTATCCGATGTCGGATATCAAGGTAACGCTGTACGACGGCAGTTATCACGATGTCGATTCTTCGGAGATGGCCTTCAAAATCGCCGGCTCCATGGCGATCAAAGAAGCGGCCAAGCGCGCCAAACCGGTTCTGCTGGAACCCATCATGGCAGTGGAAGTGGTGGTTCCGGAAGATTACATGGGCGACGTGATCGGTGACCTGTATTCCCGCCGCGGCCGCATTGAGGCTACGGAGTTGCGCGGAACCACCCGCATCATTAAATCGATGGTGCCGCTGTCCGCGATGTTCGGGTACGCCACCGAACTGCGGTCTCGGACGCAAGGGCGCGGAAGCCGCACATCAACATTGGGACGATCGGCCACATCGATCACGGCAAGACGACGCTGACCGCGGCGATCACGAAGGTGCTGGGCAAGCACAATCCGAAGAACAAGTTCCGGAGCTTCGATTCGATCGACAACGCGCCGGAAGAAAAGGCCCGTGGGATCACAATCGCAGTGGCGCACGTGGAATACGAGACCACCAAGCGGCACTATGCGCACGTGGATTGCCCGGGTCACGCCGATTACATCAAGAACATGATCACCGGCGCGGCGCAGATGGACGGCGCCATCGTGGTGGTGGCGGCGACCGACGGACCCATGCCGCAAACGCGTGAGCACATTCTGCTGGCGCGCCAGGTAGGCGTGCCGTACATCGTGGTGGCCCTGAACAAGGTCGACATGGTGGACGATACGGAACTGTTGGACCTGGTCGAGATGGAAATGCGGGAACTTCTGACTTTCTACCAGTTCCCGGGCGACGATCTGCCGATAGTGCGGGTGAGCGCGCTGGGCGCGCTGAACGGCGAGCCGCAGTGGGAAAAGACGGTCGAAGACCTGATGGACGCGGTGGACAACTACATTCCGATGCCGGAACGGGTCACCGACAAGCCGTTCATCATGCCGATTGAGGACATCTTCTCGATTCAGGGACGCGGCACGGTGGTCACGGGACGCATCGAGCGCGGGATCTGCAAGGTTGGCGAGGAAATGGAAATCGTCGGCTTCCGGGATACGCGCAAGACGGTGGTCACGGGCGTGGAAATGTTCAAGAAGTTGTTGGACGAAGGGCGCGCTGGGGACAACGTGGGCTTGCTGCTGCGCGGAGTGGACAAAGACGACGTGGAGCGCGGGCAGGTAATCGCGAAGCCGGGGTCGATCACGCCGCACACGCAGTTCAAGGGCGAAGTTTACGTATTGAGCAAGGAAGAGGGCGGGCGGCACACGCCGTTCTTCAAGGGATACCGGCCGCAGTTCTACTTCCGCACGACGGACGTGACGGGAGTGGCGCAGTTGCCCGAGGGCACCGAGATGGTGATGCCGGGCGACAACGTGAATTTGACGGTGGAATTGATCACCCCGGTAGCCATGGACAAGGGGTTGCGCTTCGCGATTCGCGAAGGCGGCCGCACCGTGGGCGCCGGAACTGTAACCGAGATCGTTAAGTAGGCATATCGATGGCTCTGAGAGAACGAATTCGAATCCGTCTGAAGGCGTACGATCATCGCATTCTGGATCAGTCGACGACGGAAATTGTGGATACCGCGAAGCGGACCGGTGCAACTGTCGCCGGTCCGATTCCGTTGCCCACGTCGCGCACGATCACGACCGTATTGCGGTCGCCGCACGTGGACAAGAAATCGCGGGAACAGTTTGAAATCCGGACGCACAAGCGGTTGCTCGACATTCTGGAACCGACCCAGCAGACGGTGGACGCGCTGATGAAGCTCGATCTGCCGGCCGGTGTGGATGTCGAAATTAAAGCGTTCGGCAAGTAATTGAGAAATTTCGGGGCCGCCAGCCGCACACTGCGAGCTGTGCCCTCAAGGAAGTTGACATGAGTCCAGGAATCCTTGGCAAGAAGATTGGAATGACGCAGTTGTTCCGGCCGGACGGGCAGGTGGTGCCGGTCACGCTGCTGAAAGCCGGGCCGTGCATGGTGGTGCAGCGCAAGACGCCAACCACCGACGGTTACGACGCGGTGCAACTCGGCCTGCTCGAGTTCATCAAGCCGACGCGCATCAATAAACCTACCGCCGGCCGTTTGAAGAAAGCCGGTATCGAAGGCGCGAAGTTCATGCGCGAGTTCCCACTCGGCCCCGGGTATGACGATTTGAAAGCCGGCGACCAGGTGCTGATCGATCAGTTCAAACCCACCGATAAAGTGGATGTCATCGGCATCAGCAAGGGCAAAGGGTTTGCCGGCGTTGTCAAACGCCACCACTTTCGTGGCGGTGAAGGCTCGCACGGATCGATGCATCACCGGGCGCCCGGATCGATCGGCGCTTCCAGTTACCCTTCGCGGGTTGTGCCTGGCATGCGCATGGGCGGACATATGGGCAATGTCCAGACCACGGTGCGCAATCTCGAGGTGATCGAAGTCGACACCGACGACAACGTGCTGGTGGTGAAGGGCGCGGTTCCGGGTCCGAATGGCGGATACGTGCTGGTGCGGAGGTCGAAGAGGTAACGCCATGCCAACAGTCGATGTTGTGGATTTGAATAATCAGAAGGTCAGCGAAGTCGAACTGGCCGACGACGTTTTCGGAGCGCCTGTCAACCAATCGCTTTTATACGAAGCGGTGCGGCAGTTCCAGGCGAGCAATCGCGCCGGCACGCACAAAACGAAGGTGCGCAGCGAAGTGGCCGGTAGCGGTAAGAAGCTGTGGAAACAGAAGGGCACCGGCCGGGCGCGTATCGGTTCAGTGCGCTCGCCCATCTGGCGCCATGGCGGCACGGTCCACGGGCCGCAACCGCGCGACTACAGCTACAAGCTGCCCAAAAAGATGTTGCTCGGCGCGCTGCGCAGTGCGCTCTCGGCCAAGGTCAGGGACGGTGAGTTGAAGGTCGTGCAGGCTTTCGATTTCAGCGACAGCAAGACCAGGAACGCGATGAACGTGCTGGTGAAGTTGGAAGCCGGGCGCACCGTTCTGGTGGTGGATAACGCAGACAACCGCAACCTGGAACTGGGTTTGCGCAACCTCAAGGGCGTGACGCTGCTGGCCACGCGCGAAGTGAACCCGTATCACCTGCTGGGTCACAAAAGCGTACTGATCAGCGAAGCCGCCGCGCGCAAGTTCTCGGAGGCACTCGCAAAATGAACCTCTATGAAGTGTTACAGCGCCCGCTCGTGACCGAGAAGGGCGTTGCCAAGAAAGATAACGAGCGCACGTTGTGCTTCCAGGTACACGCCGACGCCAACAAGACGCAGGTCAAGGCGGCGGTGGAGAAGCTGTTCAAGGTCAAGGTGGATGAAGTGCGCACCGCGACATTCGAGGGCAAGCTGCGGCGGCGCGGCCGTTTCTCCGGCTACCGTTCGGACTGGAAAAAGGCCTACGTGAAGCTAAAGGCGGGGGAGAAAGTCCCCGACTTTGCGGAGATTTAAGGGGAACCGACCATGCCTATCAAGACTTATAGACCCACGACCCCGACCCGGCGCTTCCAGACCATCGTCTCCCGCGAGGACATCACCAAGGATCGTCCCGAGAAATCGCTGGTGGAATCGAAGTCGCGGACCGGAGGCCGTAACAGCACGGGCCGGGTGACGTCGCGGTTCATCGGCGGCGGCGCCAAGAAGGCCTACCGGCTGATTGATTTCAAGCGCGACAAGAGCGGCATTCCGGCCGTGGTCGCTGCCATCGAATACGATCCCAACCGCTCGGCGCGCATCGCGTTGCTGAATTATGCGGACGGGGAGAAACGCTACATCCTCCAGCCCGACGGGCTGAAGGTGGGCATGAAGATCATGAGCGGCCCGTCGGCCGACATCCTGATCGGCAACGCGCTGCCGCTCAAGAACATTCCGGCTGGCACGGTGGTTCATAATATCGAACTGCGCCCCGGCAAGGGCGGGCAGATGGCGCGCTCAGCGGGTTCGCAGGCGCAGTTAGTATCCCGCGAAGGCGGACTGGCGCTGTTGAAGCTGCCCTCGGGCGAGATCCGGCGCGTGCCCGTGGAGTGCATGGCGACGGTGGGCCAGGTGGGCAACGTGGACCACGAAAACGTTTCGCTCGGCAAGGCGGGACGCAAGCGCTGGATGGGGAAGACTCCCCACAATCGCGGCGTTTCGATGAATCCGGTGGATCACCCGCACGGCGGCGGCGAGGGCAAGACCTCGGGTGGCCGGCACCCGGTGACGCCGTGGGGCCAGCCCACTCGCGGATTCAAGACGCGCAACAACAAGCGTACCGACAAGTGGATCGTGAAGCGCAAGAGCAAGAAGAGGTAAGGGAATGGGCAGAAGCGTAAAAAAGGGACCGTTTACCGATACTCATCTGGAAGCCAAGCTGGCGGTGCTGGCGGCGACCAGCGAGAAGAAGGTCGTGCGCACCTGGTCACGGCGCTCCACCATCCTTCCGGAGTTTGTGGGGCACACCGTGGCGGTGCACAACGGGAAAAAGTTCATCCCGGTGTATGTCACTGAAAACATGGTGGGACACAAGTTGGGCGAGTTTTCGCCTACCCGCACCTTCAAGGGACACTCGGTGAAGGCGGCGACGGAGAAGAGTTCGAAACCGTCCTAAGCACCGGACGGCATAGAGGATAGCATGCAAGCAAAAGCGGAAGCACGATATATCCGAGTCTCCCCGCAGAAAGCGCGGCTGGTAGTGGACCTGATCCGCGGCCAGCAGGCGGGGGCGGCGTTGACCACGCTGCGCACCACCAACAAGCGCATTGCGCCGACGGTGGAGAAGGTGCTGCAAAGCGCCATCGCCAACGCGACGAACCGAAATGAAGACGTCGATGTCGACCAGCTTTATGTCACCGAGGCGTACGTTAACGAAGGGCCCCGCATGAAGCGGGTACGCCCGGCGCCCATGGGGCGCGCCTACCGGTATCAGCGTCGTTTGGCACATATCGTCATTAAGGTGACGGAGAAAGAATAGATGGGACAGAAAGTTCATCCTTACGGATTCCGGCTGGGCTTCAACAAGCCGTGGCGGTCGCGCTGGTTCGCCAAGCAGGGCTATGCCAAGCTGTTGCAGGAAGATCAAGAGCGGAAGGCGGCGCTGACCGAGAGGCTGAAGAGCGCCGGTGTCAGCTCGATTGAAGTGGACCGTCCGGGCAACAAGCTGCGGGTCACCATCCGCACCTCGCGTCCGGGCATCATCATCGGGCGCAAGGGCGCGGAGATCGAAAAGCTCAAGCAGGACATGGCGAAGAAGACCAATCGCGAGGTCTTCATCGACATCCAGGAAGTGCACAAGCCGGAGTTGGACGCCCAACTGGTGAGCGAGTCGATCGCCTTGCAGCTGGAAAAACGCGTGGCCTTCCGCCGCGCCATGCGCAAGGCGGTGGATTCGGCCCTGCGCTTCGGCTGCAAGGGCATCAAGGTGCGGGTCAGCGGCCGCTTGAACGGCGCGGAGATTGCACGCAGTGAATGGTACCTGCAGGGGCAGCTTCCGCTGCACACCCTGCGTGCCGATATCGATTACGGTTTCGCCGAAGCGCACACTACTTACGGCGTGATCGGCGTCAAGGCGTGGTTGTACAAGGGCGAAATTCTGGATCTCACCAAGCGGCGTAATCTGCTGCCCGATCCGGAGCCGCGGCGCGATACGCGCGACCGCCGGGATCGTCCGGATCGCGGCGGCGACCGCCCCCGTGGTGGGGATCGCGGTGGCGAACGTGGCGGCGAACGCCGCGACCGGCCGCCCATGCATACGGCCCCGCCGGTAGAAGCGACGGGTCCGGCGGTGCAGACTCCGCCCAGCGATCTGCCGCGTCCGGCAGCGCGTCCGGTGACGCCGATTTTGCCGCCACTGATGTCGCCGCAACAGCCGTCCTGGAAGCAGGAGGCCCGTCAGGAAACTACGCAGGAACCCGAGACCAAGCCGAGTGTCGAAGCGACGCCGGAAGGTTCGGGTGAAAACCAGTAAGGAATTGAGGGCATACCGCCATGATGATGCCAAAGAAGGTCAAGTTCAGAAAGCAGCAGCGCGGCCGCATGTGCGGCAAGGCTTGGCGCGGATCGTCGATCTCTTTCGGTGAGTTCGGTCTGAAGGCCCTGGAATGCGCGTGGATCACGTCGCGGCAGATTGAAGCCGCCCGCGTGGCCATGACGCGATCCATTAAGCGCGGAGGTAAGGTGTGGATCCGTTTGTTCCCGGACAAGCCGATCACCAAGAAGCCGGCTGAAACCCGTATGGGTAAAGGTAAAGGTGCACCGGAGGAGTGGGTGGCGGTAATCCGTCCCGGGAAGATCCTTTTCGAAATGGAAGGCGTGGACCGGCCGACGGCGCTGGCCGCCATGCGGCTGGCAGCCCATAAGCTGCCCATCAGGACCAAGTTTGTTGGCCGGGAAGACGCGGAGTAACGGATATGAAGGCGCAGAAGGTTCGCGATCTGGACGAGCAGGAAATTAAACAGCAGTTGAAGGAAATGGACGAGCAGATGTTCCGTCTTCATTTTCAGATGTCGATGGGACAGATGGAAGGCCTGAAGAAGGTCCGGCAGATGAAGAAGGATCGGGCGCGGATTTACACCATCCTGCGGGAGCGGGAGTTGGCGGGGGAGAAGAAGTAGATGGCCGAAACCGAAGCCAGAGCGGCAGCGATTGAGCCGAAGACGGCATTGAAAAACGAGAAGGTCGGCAAGGTGGTTTCGACCAAGATGCAGAAGACCATCGTGGTGGAAGTCAGCCGGCGCGTGCCGCATCCCTTGTATAAGCGCATCATCGGTAAGCGGAAGAAGTTCTACGCCCACGACGAAGAGGGCATGGCCAAGCTGGGCGATGAGGTTCGCATCGTCGAGTGCCGTCCGCTGAGCAAGTTGAAGCGGTGGCGGCTGCTGGACATCGTGCGGCGGGCGCCGCAGGTGGGCGCGCAGCCCAAGGAACTGGACGTCAAGGTTTAAGTAAGACAGGCCTCGGGCCTGTCGGGGCGGGCCAGGAGGCCTGTCCCACGCGGAGACAAATTTATGATAGGAATGCGTACAATTCTCGAGGTGGCCGACAACAGCGGCGCGCGCAGGCTTTCCTGCATTTTGCCGCGCGGTGGCGACCTCGGCCTGCGCGCCGGCCTGGGTGACGTGGTCACTGCCGCCGTCAAAGAGGCTGCTCCCGATTCGGCGATCAAGAAGGGCAAAGTGGTGCGCTGCGTGATCGTCCGCATGCGCAAGGAGACGCGGCGTAAGGACGGAACGTACATTCGTTTCGATTCCAACGCGGCGGTGTTGATTAACGATGTGGGCGAGCCGGTGGGCACGCGCGTCTTCGGGCCGGTGGCCAGGGAACTGCGCGACAAAAAATACATGAAGATCGTTTCGCTGGCCCCCGAGGTAATCTGATGGCAATCGCAAAACGGAAACTGGCCGAGCCAGTGCGGATCGATATCAAGAAGGAAGACACGGTCAAGGTCATTACCGGCCGTGACAAGGGCAAGCAGGGCCGTGTGCTCTCGGTGAATCGCGAGACGGGCAAGGTTCTGGTGGAGCACGTGATGATGATCAAACGTCACACGCGTCCCAACCCTGGCAAGCAGATCAAGGGCGGCATCGCCGAGCGGGAGAGCCCCATCCAGGTCTCCAACGTAATGCTGGTATGCCCGGGCTGCCACAAGGCGGTACGGGTAGCCCACCACATGGACAATGCAGCCGGCGGCAAAACCAGCCGCACGCGCGTCTGCCGCAAATGCGGCGCGACGCTCGATAGGAAGTGAGGATTTCATGGCAGCGCGTTTGATAGAGAAATACCAGAAAGTCGTGGTTCCGGTGCTGACCAAAGAGTTCAGCTACAAGAACGTCATGGCGGTTCCGAAGCTGGATAAGATCACGGTGAATATCGGGATGGGCGAAGCGACCCAAAACGCCAAGCTGATGGATGGCGCGGTCAACGAACTGACGCAGATCGCGGGCCAGAAGCCGGTGATCACCAAGGCATCGAAATCCATCGCCCAGTTCAAGTTGCGTGAAGGCCAGTCGATTGGCTGCATGGTGACATTGCGCGGCGCCCGGATGTACGAGTTTTTCGACCGGCTGGTGAACGTGGCGCTGCCCCGCGTCCGCGATTTCCGCGGTCTGAGCACCAAGAGCTTCGATGGGCGGGGGAATTACACCCTGGGTATCAAGGACCAGTTGATTTTCCCCGAGATCGACTATGCCAAGGTGGACAAGACCAAGGGAATGAACATTTCCATCACCACCACGGCCCGCACCGATGCGGAGGGCCTGGCGCTGTTGAAGCAAATGGGTATGCCGTTCCGGGCTGCGTAAGGAGAAGGGATTAAGAGATGGCCACAACCGCAAAAATTGCGAAAGACGTCAAGCTGGAAAAGGCCCGCAAGGCCAAAACGCCCAAACTTCAGTGCCGCCACCGGAACCGCTGCTGGCGTTGCGGAAGGCCTCGCGCGTTCCTGCGCAAGTTCGGAATTTGCCGCCTCTGCTTCCGCAAGCTCGCCCTCAATGGCGAGATTCCGGGTGTGACCAAGGCTAGCTGGTAGGAAGTGAAGTAGGAGAACTATGACGAGCGATCCAATTGCCGACATGCTGACTCGCGTTCGCAACGCGATCCAGGCCCGCCACCCAAAAGTGGACGTGCCGGCCTCCAAGCTGAAAGCGGAAATCGCGCGCATTCTGAAAGAGGAAGGCTACATTACCAATTTCAAGGTGGCGGAAGAAGGCGCGAAGAAGACCATCAAGATCTATTTGAAGTACGGCGGCAATAACTCGCCGGTGATCTCGGCGATCGAGCGCGTTTCGCGCCCGGGCTGCCGGGTGTATGTCGGGCAGACGGACATCCCGCGCGTTTTGGGCGGCCTCGGAATCAACATTCTGACGACGCCACGGGGCGTGATGACGGGCCGCGACGCGCACAAGGAGCACCTGGGCGGAGAGATTCTCTGCCGTGTGTGGTGAGGTTACCGAACTATGTCGAGAATTGGTAAGAAGCCGATCCCGCTGCCGAGCGGCGTGAAAATTTCGGTCGGCGAACAACTGGAAGTCACGGGCCCCAAGGGCAAGTTGATGGTGCCGATTCCGCACGGTATCACTTTTGAGCAGGCCGATGGCAAGCTGGAAGTGAAGCGGTCGGGCGACGAGCACGCCGCGATCCACGGACTGACGCGGGCGTTGGCGGCGAATGCCGTGCAAGGCGTCAGCGGCGGGTTCGTGCGCGAATTGGACATCGTCGGCATCGGCTATCGCGCCGACGTTAAGGGTAAGATCGTGACGTTCACGCTGGGCTACTCTCATCCCATCGAGATGTTGCTGCCCGATGGCGTGGATCTCAGGATCGACAAACAGACGCACCTGGTGCTGAGCGGGCATGACCGCCAGTTGCTGGGCCAGGTAGCGGCGAACATGCGGGCGCTCCGCAAGCCGGATCCCTATAAGAATAAGGGTGTCCGCTACACGGGCGAGGCGCTGCGCAAGAAGGTCGGTAAGACCGGGGCGAGTGCCAAATGATCAAGAAGCCTAAAAAGAACGAAATCCGCGAGCGCATTCACAAGCGTATCCGGCGCAAGCTGTCGGGGACCGCGGCGCGCCCGCGCCTGGCCGTCTTCCGCAGCGAGGCGCACATTTACGCGCAGGTCATCGACGACGTGGCCGGCGCAACGGTGGTCTCGGCCTCGACCGTCGATAAGGCCGGCAAGGCGAAGGGCGGCAACGTGGCGGCGGCCAAGGCGATCGGCAAGCTGGTGGCCGAGCGCGCCAAGGAAAAGGGCATTACAAGCGTGGTCTTCGATCGCGGCGGTTATCAGTATCACGGGCGCGTCAAGGCGCTGGCGGATGCCGCGCGCGAAGCGGGACTGGAGTTTTAATTCATGGCTACGATAGTGAAACGCATCGATCCGGCGACGCTCAACCTCAAAGAGCAGGTCGTGGCAATCAACCGCGTCACCAAAGTGGTGAAGGGCGGTAAGAACATGAGCTTCTCGGCGCTGGTTGTCATCGGCGATCCGCAGGCTAAGGTCGTGGGCTATGGGGTCGGTAAGGCGAAGGAAGTGCCGAGCGCGATCCGCAAGGGAATCGAAGCCGCCAAGAAGAATCTGCGCAAGGTCAATGTGCTCGAAACCACGATCGCCCATCGGGCCCTCGGCCAGTATGCTTCCAGCCAGGTGCTGCTGAAGCCGGCCGCGGCTGGTACCGGCGTGATCGCGGGCGGCGCGGTGCGCGCGGTGATTACGGCCTGCGGCGTGCCCAACGTGCTGACCAAATCCATCGGGCGGCGGAACCCGCACAATGTGGTGAAGGCGACCATCGTGGCGCTGGAATCGCTTCGCGACAAGAACACCGTGGCTGAAATGCGCGGTCTGGCGATTGACAAGCTGTAGAAGGGGTCAGGCTCTCATGGAAGGCAAGATCAAAATTAAACTCGTCGGCAGCCCGATCAGTTGTCCCGATAAGCAGAGGCGCGTGGTTTTGGGCCTTGGTTTGCGCAAAATGAACCAGGTGGTGGAGCGTCCGGACTCGCCGGTTTTCCGCGGAATGGTGAAGAAAGTCCCGCACCTGCTGGCAGTGGTCGAGTAAGGAGACAGATATGAATCTCAGCGGATTGAAACCTCCCCCCGGCCAAGTGAAAGGCCGTAAGCGGATTGGCCGCGGCATGGGCTCGGGGCACGGTAAGACCTCGACGCGCGGCTCCACGGGACAGCGCGCCGGCCCCGGCTTCAGCCAGAAGCGCGGATTTGAAGGCGGCCAGATGCCGCTGCATCGCCGGCTGCCCAAGCGCGGTTTTACCAACATCTTTAAGAAGCAGTTCGCGATTGTCAATCTCGGCAAGCTGGAGAAACTGGAAGGCGACACGTTCAGCGTGGACAGCCTGCTGGCGGCGGGCGTCATCCACAAAGTCCACGATGGCCTCAAGATCCTCGGCACGGGCGTATTGACGCGCAAGATTACGGTGGAAGCCCACCACTTTTCCAAGTCGGCCATGGATAAGATCCAGGCGTCAGGCGGAACGGCGCTGGTGATTGGCGCCAAGAGCGAATAGCGTTGCGACTCGAAGGGTACCATGAACAAGCTACTTGAAGCGTTCGCGAACATATTCCGCGTACCGGACCTCCGCAAGAGGCTGTTGTTCGCGTTGGGTTTGCTGGCGGTGTACCGTCTGGGCGGCCACATCCCGACGCCGGGTATCAACATTGTTCGCTGGGAGGAGTTCTTTAACTCCAACTCGGGTTCGATCTTTGGTTTCTTCGATCTGTTCGCGGGCGGCAACATCCGGCGGCTCACGGTGTTTGCCTTGGGGATCATGCCGTACATCACGGCGTCGATTATTCTGCAATTGCTCACCGTGGTCGTCCCCACCCTCGAGAAGTTACAGAAGGAAGGCGAACTCGGCCGCCGCAAAATCACGCAGTGGACCCGCTACCTGACCATCATCCTCTCGGTTCTGCAATCGTTCGGGATCGCGCAGGGATTGCAGGCCATGCAACAGGGCATCGTGATCAACCCGGGCATTGGCTTTGTTTTCCTGACTATCATTTCCCTGACCACCGGCACGGCGTTCATCATGTGGCTGGGTGAGCAGATCAGCGAGCGCGGCATCGGCAACGGCATGTCGCTGATCATCTTCACCGGCATCGTGGTGGGGCTGCCGAACGCCATCGCCAACATATATCAGCACGTGTTCACCATCCATGACTGGGGCGCCATCACGCTGCTCATGCTGATCGGCATGATGATTGCGGTGGTCGCTTTCATCGTCCTGGTGGAGCGCGGCGAGCGCCGGATTCCGGTGCAATATGCCAAGCGCGTGGTGGGCCGCCGCGTGATGGGCGGGCAATCCACTCACATGCCGCTCAAAGTCAACGCCGGCGGCGTGATTCCGGTCATCTTCGCCTCCTCGATTCTGGCCTTCCCGCAGACTTTGGCCCAGATGGGCTGGGTGAAGAACGTGAACTGGCTTGCGGCCACGCTGAAGAGCATACAGCACGGCGAGCCGCTCTACTACGTCCTCTTCGTGGCCGGCATTATCTTCTTCTGTTTCTTCTACGTTTCCATTATTTTCAATCCCAATGAGGCCGCGGACAACATGCGCAAGTATGGCGGTTTCATCCCGGGCATCCGCCCCGGCCGGAATACCGCCGATTACATGAATAACATCCTCACCAAGATCACCGTGGTGGGCGGTATTTATCTGTCGATCCTCTGCCTGATTCCGGATATCATGATCTCCGGAATCAAGTTGAACCATCTGCCGTTGCTCGGCAACTGGATCGACCGCGTTTCGCCCCGGTTCGTTTTGGAAGGCTTGGGCGTGAATTTCTATTTCGGCGGCACATCCCTGTTGATTGTCGTCGGCGTGGCCATGGATACCATCAACCAGATCGAAGCACAGCTCATCATGCGGCACTATGAAGGGTTCACGCCGCGATCGGGCCGTATTCGTGGGCGTCGCTAGTTCTGATCTT
>JAPKZC010000968.1:5089-10151 GCA_026394025.1 Candidatus Solibacter sp. | reverse complement strand
GCCGGTGCAATTTCCCCGCACGGCCCGCCTCGCGACCCGCCAGGTTGCGCGTCTCCCCGGGATCCTCCGTCAGATGGAACAACGCCAGCCGCCCATCTTCGAAGAACTCGATCAGCTTCCACTCACCCAGCCGCACCGCGCCCGCCGGCGCGCCGCCCTGATCGCTATAGTGCGGGTAGTGCCAGAACAGCGGACGCTCCGCGATCTTCCCCCCGCGCAGCAGAGGCGCAAGCGAGACGCCGTCCACTCCGCGCCCGCCCGTAAGCGTCGGGAAGAAATCCACGCTGCTCACCGGCGTCTCCACCGTGCTCCCCGCGCGCGCCACACCCGGCCATCGCACCAACAGCGGCTCGCGGATGCCGCCCTCGTAGACGTGCCCTTTGCCCGCGCGCAGTGGCCCGTTATTCGTTACCGGACGCGCCCGGTTGCCCTGGTACCGCACCCCCCCGTTATCGGCGAAGAACACTACCGCCGTTCGGTCGCGCACCCCGGCATCGTCGATCGCCTTCAGCGCACGTCCGAACGCCGCATCGGCGCTCTCCACCATCGCGCAATAGACCGGGTCCACATCTCCGATGTCCCGCGCCTTGTATTTCGCAATCGCCTCCTCGCGCGCCTGTAGCGGCATATGCACCGTGAAGTGCGCCTGGTACAGGAAAAACGCCCGCGACCGGTTGTCCGCAATGAAGCGCGCGCCTTCTTCCGCCAGTCTCTCGGTAAGAAACTCGCCATCCCCCAACTTCAGCCCGGGCAGTTCCAGCGGACCGAAATACTTCGGCGGCGATCCCGCCGCGTTGCCCGCTACGTTGACATCGAAGCCTCGATCCAGCGGCGACGCCCCGCTTCCGCCGAGGTGCCACTTGCCCACCGCCGCGCTTCGGTAGCCTTTCCCCCGCAGCGCCTCGGCAATCGTCGGCGCGCCCGCCGGCAACTGCTGCTCGAACTCGGGCCGCACCAGCCGCGACGTGGGCCAGGGCTTCCGCCCCGGAATCCAATCCGTCAGATGCAGTCGCGCCGGATACTGTCCGGTCAGGATGCTGGCCCGGGTCGGCGAGCACACCGGACACGCTGCGTACGCATTCGTGAAGCGCACGCTCTCCCGCGCGAAGCGGTCCAGGTTGGGTGTGTCGATGAACCGGTTACCGTACGGTCCTGTATCGCGCCAGCCCAGGTCGTCCATCAGCACAAACACCACGTTCGCCGGAGGTTTAGGCGCGGCATCCAGCAACCGCGCCGCCGCAGCGCCCGCCGCCGTCTGCAGGAACGAACGCCGCAACATGTTCACTTCGGATCCTCCGGCAGGTGCTGGTAGTAGCCCCGGTACACATCCACGGGATCTTCGAAATTCACCAGCCTTTCGTTCTCATCGACAAAGCCGTCCACCAGACCGCGCAGGCGTTTCAGTGTGTCCCGGTGCTGCGGATCGCCGGCTAGATTCCGGACCTCGTCGGGGTCGGCCTGAAGGTCGAACAGTTCTTCCATCGGCTTCTCGGCCGCGGCGAAAAGCGCTTGCTCTCTGGTGAGCTTGCCCTGCTTAGCCCAATCCTTGACCAGGTTCCAGGTGGCGTAATTCTGTTCCTTGTACTCGTTGTGCTGCATGTACGGGATCATCGGGAAGTAGTTGCGGATGTACTTGTAGCGGTCCGTGCGCACCGCGCGCATGCGGTCGATGGACGTGTCCATGCGGTCCCGCGCGGCGAAGACGTGCGTCCGCGGCTGGTAGGCGGGCCCGAAGATGTCCTGGCCCTGCATCGCACCCGCCGGAGGACGAATGCCGGCGAACCCGAGCAGCGTGGGCGCCACGTCGATACCGCTCACCAGGCGGTTATCCACCGCGCCCGCCGGGCGGCCGTCCGGCAAGCGCACAATCAACGGAATTCGCATGCCGCCGTCGTACAGAAACTGCTTGCCGCGGAAGAGCGGGCCGTGGTCGCTCGACAGCACCACCACCGTGTCGCGTGCCAGACCGTCGTCCTCCAGACGTTGCAGCAACTGGCCCACGTAGCCGTCGGAGAGATGCAGCGCATCCAGGTAGTTGGCGTACTCGTCGCGTGCCACGGGACTGTCGGGATAGTACGCGCCAAGCTTCAGTTCCGCCGGGTCTACCAACTCCGCCTTCGGCTGTTGCCGGGCCAGCGTCCACCCACCACCCTTGTGCGTCTCCATAATCGTGATGTGGGCGAAGAACGGCTGGCCGGCTTTCCGCTCCTTCCAGTCGATGCCGTCGAAGAAGCTGTTCTTGTCGGCGCCGATGCCGAAGAAGTTGAGATCCACCTTGCCGCTCCCGCCGGCGCCGTTGAGCGGCTTGCGCTTTCCGCGCTCCGGCTGCAAGTTGCAGGTGAAATATCCGGCGTCGCGGAACCACTCGCTAATATGGCGCGCCGGAGCGGGCAGCGGCCGCTTATGCCATTCCCACGTGCGATGGTTGTGCGCGCCGATATTGTTCTGGTAGCGCCCGCTCATCAGCGCGCTCCGGCTGGCGGAGCACACCGGGCCGGTGCAGAACGTGTTCGTGAAACGCATGCCCTGCGCGGCTAACCGGTCCACATTCGGCGTCTTCACCAGGGGTTCGCCGTAACAGGCGTGGTTCGGCCCAATGTCCTCCTGGATGATATACAAGATGTTCGGCCGGCCGGCTTGCGGCACTGACTGCGCTCCGGCCCATGCTCCGCCGAGGGCACTGGCCACGGCGGCTTTCTCGAAGAACCCGCGTCTGGAAAGGCTCATTGCGACTCCCTCATTCCCTAACGGTATCTAACTTACTCACCGGCTGCCGCCATAAAGACAAAACCAGCATCAGCGTGGCCACCGGAAGAATGACATAGTTGCCGATCGCCCCTGGCGGAGTGTGGGCAAAGATCACCGGCTTCATGTGGCCGACCAGCATGCGCAACAGCGTTTCAAGAATGAGCAGGGTATACATGAAAGGAACCAACGAGCGGTAGCGGAATGCAACGGCTAGCTGAATCAAAGCGTAGATCAATTGTGCGCTCCCCCACAGGGCGAAAGCGAAGACAATGCCGTCTGCTCCGCCCACCGATAGATCCATCCCGGCGATGCTGCCAGCGCCGCCATCGGGCGCCAGAAGGTGGATGCAACTCCGAGCAGTGCTGATGACGGCGAGCACCGTGAACACGTAAACGGGCAATTTCATGCCATAGATGGTGTTGCCGGCCGTGGCGGGCAGTAAGACGGACCATAGGGCTTTCATGGCAGCCTCTATTTCAGTCTTCCGGTATGGCGAATCGATCCCCGGTGTCGGCGCCCCACTGTCTCAGCCTCGCAATCAGCTTCTTCCGCTCGGGCCGATAGCGGTCCAGTTGCGCGAGATTCATCTCCTCGTACGGATCGTCATTCAGGTTGAATTGCAGCCAGGAGTGGTTCTCGAAGCAGACGTATTTCCAGCCGTCGCGGGTTACGATTCCGCGGTAGGGAGTATTCAGCGTGTCGGCCTGGCCGGTCGGCACCACCGACTGAAGGTATGCCGAATCGGGGCCGGGGCCGGCGGGCGTGCCGCCGATGCGATAGGAGCTGAGATCGGCGCCCTCCATCCAATCCGGTTTGCGGATGCCGCAAAGCACAAGCGTAGTGGGTGCGATGTCCACATGGTTGGAGGGCACGGGCTGGCGGCCGTTCTTCCAGGGCGCGTAGCGGGGCACGCCGCCGGAGAGGATCATCGGCGTGCGGATGGATTCCTCGTACGGGCACACCTTGCGAAGCATGCCGTGCGAGCCGTGCATATCGCCATGGTCGGCGAAAAACAGGATGTGCGTATCGGCCAGCAGCCCGGTCTGTTCCAGCGTCTCGACCACGCGCCCATAGTTCCAGTCCAGGTTCTCGATCATGGCGTAGTAGCCCGCCAGGTCGAGGCGCACCTGCTGTTGGAGCTTGGGAATGTGCGCCACATCGGGCCGCAGCACGAGTCGCTCGGGATTGTAATTCGCCATGAAGCGCTCGGGCGCGACGTAGGGGTCGTGCGGCGGCTGCACGCTCAATACAGCAAAGAAAGATTTGGCGGTACCGCTTTTGCGTTCGGCGGCGCGGTCCTTGACGCAGCCGGTGAGCAGATTAGTGAGTTCGTCGGTTTCGTAACCGGGCAGGCGGTAATGGAAGGCGCTCGATCCCGCGCCTCCGTGGACCCAGCAATCCCACTGGCTGTTGTTGTTCTCGTATCCGGTCCAGGTTTCAAAACCGCCGCGCCGCGCCGGGTCGGTGATGAAGAAGGCCGCGCGCCCGTTGCGCTCGTGAAAGCCTCCCAGGTGCCACTTGCCGAAGTACGCGGTGCGATAGCCGTTCGCGTTGAAGACATCGGCGATGGTCTGCTGCCCTGCCGGCAACGGGTACTCATGTCCGGGGACACAGTGGTGCGGATATCGGCTGGCAAGCATGGATCCGCGGAACGAGCAGCAGAGGGGAAAACCGGAGAGGTTGTTCGTGAAGGTCACGCCGTTGGCTGCCGCGCGATCCAGATTCGGGGTTCGCGCGTTGGCGTCGCCGTTACAGGCGAGCGCCTGAGCGCGGAACTGGTCGCCAAGAATCCAGATCACGTTGGGCCGGGCGTTGCGCGGCGGCGCGTCCACCAGATGTCCGGCTGGCTGCCCTTCATACTGCTGCGCCATGGCGTCCAGCGCTCCGGCAGGCAAAAGAGATGCCGCTTGCAGAAAAGTCCTGCGATCCATGATGTTCTCAGTGTAGTCCTGCGCGGCGGCGTTGAACCGGCGTACTAAGCGATTCTGTCCGGCGTCTCCTTGGGCGAAACGCCATCCGGGTTGTTGATCTGCGTTCCGTGCGGCGCTGGGACAGGCCCCTTCAACAGCGGGTCGCTGGTTCGGTGCATCCAACGGTCCAGCCGGCCGCGCATTTCGGTGAGAACGGTCTTAGAGGCGGGGTCCGCGGCGAGATTGTTTTGTTCGTTGGGATCGAAAATCAGATCGTACAGGCTTTCATCGGGGAGCCGCATGTTCTTCCAACCGTATTCCAGCCACACGCTCTTGCTCAATCCGTCATCGCAGTTGGGCAGCACCGGCGTGTGCTTGTCACCGAAGCGGCGAATGTATTTCCA
>JAPKZC010000968.1:0-5059 GCA_026394025.1 Candidatus Solibacter sp. | reverse complement strand
GTATTTCCAGCGCCCCGTGCGGACGGCGCGCTTGGGCTCATAGGCAGCGTGGTAGGTGACCTCCGCGAACACTTCGTCGTTGATCTCGTTCGCCTCGCCGCGTATGATGGGCAACATCGATTTTCCTTCGAGCCATGCCGGATGCGCAACTCCGGCCAGATTGCAAAGCGTCGGATAAATATCCAGGTGCGAAATCAAAGCGTCAATCACCTTGCCGCCGGAGAAGCCGCCGGGCCCGCGCATGATCAGCGAGACACCCCAGCCGGTGTCTTCCAGGTTGCACTTCATGAGAGGGAAGGCCACGCCGTGATCCGTCGTGCTGATGACGAGCGTATTGCCGGTGAGAGAGTTGCGATCCAGCGCATCGAGAATCTGCCCGACGGCGCGATCCAGGTTTCGCGCGCTGGAGTGAAAACCGGCCGTGTCGAGGCGGGTTTCCGCCGTGTCGGGAATCGGTGCCGGCGGAAGAGTGTAGCGGGGGTCATCGTTGGGCGTCGGCTGGGGATATTCGCGGTGGGTCTCGAAGAAGCCCACGTCGAGGAAGAAGGGCGCGTTGTGGGGTCGGCTGAGGAATTCGACAGCTCCGGGGGCGACATTGGCAGCCGCGGTGGACTTGGGATGAAGAATTTGGTCAAAGCCGATTGTCTTCGGATCAGCGGCTATGTGCTGTAAACCCGCCAGCACTGAATGGTATCCGGCCGGTCGCAGCGTGTGCAGAATGTGCTTGTTGTAATCGTTCAAACTGAAGCCGCGATGCGCCAGGCCAAGCATTCCGTTGCGGTGCGGGCACTGGCCGGTCAACAGAGCAGACCGGCTCGGCGAGCACGTGGGGGCCGCACTGAAAGCCCGGCGAAAAAGCACTCCTTCGCTGGCAAGGCGTTGCAGGTTCGGCGTGGGCACAGCGTGGCCGAAAGGTTGCAGGTAGCGGCCGGAATCGTGCGAATGTAGATAAATGATGTTGGGCTTAGCGGCCTGCGCGCTCGCCTGAACGCCCGAGATCGCGCTAGCCGCGGTCGCCTTCAGAAGAAAACCGCGGCGGGAATCGGAAGGAGTCGGCATATGGTTCGCATTTCATATTAACTTAGGGGCCTGAAAGCCGACGAAGTCTTCGTTTCGATGGATCACGATATTGACGCCCGTCATTTCGGCCAGCAGGCATCAATCCACATCTTGAGCGTTGTCCGGTGCCACGCCGGAGTTCGGCCGACTAGGTAAGGTTCCAACTCGGTCTCAAAACGGGCGACCAATGTGTCCTGATCGATCAAGCCCGCTTGGGCCAGGAAAATCACGTCGCGGATATCGCGCTCGATGCTGCGTTCCAGTTTCGTCAGCGCAAGGTCATGCGGTTCCAGAGCCCAAAGGCGAACCTTCGGCCATACCGGGAACGCCCGGACCAGGCGACCTTCGTAGTCTGCCGGGTAGTTCGCAACTCCGACGTGATCGATGTAGACCCGATATTTCTTCTGCAGGGCGGATCCCTTGCCCCCAAGTCGGACAACCTGCTCCACCACCTCTCTTGGAATCACGGCGAGGACATCGAGATCCGCCGTCTCTCTCCCCAATCCGTAGTGCTGGCTGACGACAAAGCCGCCGATGCAATGGAAATCCACCGGCGCGTCCAACTGTGCGTCCAACTCCGTGAGGAACGACAGCCACGGCTCGGCGGGACTGTCAAGCGGCATTGTCAACGTCCTCGGTTTGCATCCTGGTCAATATGTTCCAATGCTCCGCCGAAGGAGCCCGATGGACCCGCATCCATTCGCGAGTTGCAGCGGGCATTGAGTCCCAGCAAAGCGTCGCTTCCTGGAGGAGGCGCGCCCGCTCCAATTCTTGAACCGCGGCCACAAGCTTCGGCGTTTCGACTCCCGCCGTTTGAAGCACGAACCCCAGCCGGTTCTGCAAATTCTGAAGCTTCGCCTGCCGAACCAGCCAATCCAAGTCCAGTTGATCGGCATATCGTCGGACCAGCCAGGGCAGAGCCTCAACCACCCGTGCATCGACATTGGCGCCAGCCAGAACCGATACAAGCAAGGAGTCGGGACCGGGCTTCGGCCTGGCAGGCGTGACGTGGGCGAACTTCGGATACCCGAGGGCGCTCAGTTGCCTCCGGAAGTGGTCGTCTGAGGCCGGGCGATCAGTCTGACGTACGTTCTTCATACGGCGCTGAACAGTCGCCGTCAACGGTCTCGCGCCTTTTTCAAGTAGCGATAGGTAGGGCTGGGAAACGCCGAGCAAAGCCGCCGCATTTACCTGGGTCAGGGCATTTCGCTGTCGCCAGTGCTGGAGGCTAACCGCCATCGTCGATTCCACCTACATCGTACCATGTAATATTACAAAGAGCCCACGCTGTCCATACGATCCAGGGCCCCGCGGCTGCGCCGGAGACCGAGCGTGGCAAGCTTCCTGGGGATTGGCGAAATCGTTTACCCACACCTCTGGCATGGACCTCGGGTGCTATCCGTTCGGGCTGGCCGCGTAGAACTCCCGCCTGTGCTGCTCGGCGTAGCCCTGGAGCCGCGCGGCGACATCCGGATGGCTCGCGATCACGTTGGTAGTTTCGTACGGATCCTTCTCCATATCGAACAGGGATAGTTCGATCTCCTGCGTGATGTATTTGCCCGGCATGCCATCCGCGCCATAAACGGACACGTGCCGGTAGTTGTGCGGCAGGTGCAACTTCCAATGGCCATCGCCGCTCATCACGCCCTCAAAAACCGTGTCGGTGGAGAAGGGATAGTATTCATGAGGGTTCTTTGCGCCGGGCTTGCCGGAGATAATGTCCCAGACGTTGGCGCCGTCGATTGGGTTGGCGGGCAACTTGGCATCGCTCAGGGCTGCAACCGTCGGCAACATATCGACGCTGCAAAATGCCTGCTTGGAGGTGTGCCCCTTTGGAATCTGCCCCGGGTAGCGCATGATACATGCGCTCCGCGTGCCGCCATCGAAGCCTGTGCCCTTGGCCTCCCGGAACGGCGTCTTGCCCGCATGATTGCCGTAGACCGACCAGGGGCCGTTATCGGAACTGAAAAACACCAGCGTATTGTCGTCCAGTCCCGCGCGATTCAGCGCCTTCATGATCTCTCCGACGGACCAATCGATCTCCATCATCACGTCGCCATATAGCCCGGCTCCCGACTTGCCCTTGAACTTCTCGCTCGCGAAGATCGGCACGTGTGGCATGGAATGCGGCACATAGAGCAGGAACGGATTGTCCCGGTTACGCCGGATGAAATCCACCGCATGCTCGGTGTACCAGGTGGTGAGCATGGCCTGGTGTTCTTTGCCTACGCGGTCGATGGTGACTTTGCCGTTGTCCCAGAACTGCAGCGGCGTTTTCCCATAGAAGGTAGGATTTGTGGGGTGACCCTCCCACATGTCGTTGGAGTACATCAATCCGCAGGACTCGTCGAAGCCCCGGGCTGGAGGACGCGTATCGGGCTGGTCGCCAATGTGCCACTTGCCAAAGGCCGCGGTGCGGTATCCGCGGGCCTTCAGGACTTCTCCCATGGTGGCGAATTTCGGCTCCAGACCTCGACCGCCGGGAGGATGCGCGCCGAATACCTTCGTCCGGCCCGGATAACAGCCGCTCATCAGCGCAGACCGGGAGGCAGAGCAGATCGCCTGGGGCACGTAGAAGTTCGTGAATGAGACCCCCTGGGCGGCGAGGCGTTCGACGTTTGGAGTCTGGTAATCGGGCTTCCCAAAAGGGCGGAAATCGGCATACCCGGAGTCGTCCAGGAAGATCATCACCACATTGGGCGGCTTCCCGTCCGCGGCTTTTCCGAGCCCGGCCAATTGCGTTCCCGCCACTCCGAAAGCGGTCGTCTTGAGGAAGTCCCTGCGCGTCTGGTTCATCTTGTGCCTGCCGATTCATTCATACGGTAACAGCCAAACCGTCTCTCCCGGGGAGATGGGAGGAGATTCCGACTACCATAGCGGATCTCTCATCTGACCGTTCATCCGGTCGAGTTCGGCGCGCAGTTCCGCCGCTAGTGCCGGCTCGGCGGCTGCGAGGTTGCGCGTCTCCGCTACGTCGTCGGCGAGGTTGTATAACTCGTACGGCCCGGGAGGCGCTGCCGGGCCCGCGGGCTGCCGTACCAGCTTCCAATTCCCGCGCCGCAATGCAATGGCATTGCCGTATCTCCAGAACAGCGAATCGTGCGGCGGGCTGTTTGTGGCTCCGGTGGCCAGAGGCAGCAGGTCCGCACCATCCGTTCGAGCGCTGGCCGGCGCGGGCGCTCCAGCGGCCGCCAGCGCAGTGGGCAGAATATCGAGGGAGATGACGGGCTGATGCAGTGTGCGGCCGGCCGGGATCCGCCCCTTCCACAGCATCATGAAAGGTATGCGGATACCGCCCTCCCACAACTGCCCCTTGAAACCGCGCAGTGGCGCGTTGCTCGAAGTCAGTTCGCCGGTAGGGCCCCCATTGTCGCTGAGGAAGATCACCATCGTGTCCTCTTCCAGGTTACGTTCTCGCAGACGGCGCAGAATCGCGCCCACGCCGTCGTCCAACGCCGCGAGCATGCCTGCGAAGACCTGCCGGTGTTCGTCGCCGATGCCGTTGAACCGCCGCATCGATTCCGTGGTGGCCTGCATGGGGCTGTGCACGGCGTTGTACGGCACGTAGAGGAAGAAAGGGGCGTTCGCGTGCCGGTCGATGAAAGCCGTGGCTTCCCGTGTGATCGCATCGGTGAGATACACCGGCTCTTCCACCGGACTCGAACCGCGCATGAGTGGATTGTTCTGGTCGTAGGGCGGCTCGTTCGGGCGCAGGCGCGTCGTGCCTCCCTTGTAAGGCTGCGGCAGGTAGAAATGGCCCTCGTGCAGGAAACCGAAGAACTCGTCGAATCCCCGGCGTTGCGGGTGGAATTGGGGCGCCGAGCCCAGGTGCCATTTGCCGAACGCTCCCGTGGCATAGCCGGCGCGCTTCAGCAGGTCGGCGATGGTGGTCTCGCCGGTAGGCAACCCGGTATTCGGATTCAGGTTGGCTTCTCCCACCACGTTGCGCTCGTGTCCGAAGCGCGTCTGGTAGCGGCCGGTCAGCAGGCCGGCGCGCGTG
>JAPKZC010000026.1:2385-3099 GCA_026394025.1 Candidatus Solibacter sp. | reverse complement strand
CCCTGATGTTCGACTACGTGCTCACCGGCCCCATCAGCGCGGTCAGCGCGGGATTGTACCTAAGCGGTCTGATCAACGACATCAGCGAGAACCTGCACCAGCCGGGACTGCACGTCAACCCGCGCTATTTCGCCGCCGTTTTCGCCGCCGCCGTCACCATCTACTTCTGGCGCAAGAACCTCATCGGCATGCACGAATCCAGCGAGAAGGCCCTGCGGATTATGCAGATCGCGACCGCGATGGTGGTGGTCCTGATCGTCTGGTGCGTCGCCACCATCTTGATGAAAGGCTTTCAGCCAGTGCCGTTTCCCACGGTGCAAAACATTCGCTTCACCGACGAGTCCGTGGGCTGGCCCAAGGGTACATTGGCCCCTTCCATCACCGTCATCGCGATCATGATCGGCTTGGGCCACTCGCTGCTTGCCATGAGCGGCTTCGAAACACTGGCGCAGGTTTACCGTGAAATCGCCCATCCCAAGCTCAAGAACCTGGAACGCGCCGGGTGGGTGATCTTCGGCTACAGCATGGTCTTCACCTCGCTGGTTTCCTTTTTCGCGGTGATGATCATCCCCGATTCCGCCCGTCCCCAGTTTCTGGACAACCTGATCGGCGGCCTCTCCATGTACCTGATCGGCCCGCTCTCCGTGCGCCTGGCCTTTCACGGCGTGGTCGTGCTGGTGGGTGTACTGCTGCTCTCCGGCGCCGTCAATACCG
>JAPKZC010000026.1:0-2373 GCA_026394025.1 Candidatus Solibacter sp. | reverse complement strand
CGCGTCGCCGAGGATGGCGTGCTGCCCGATTGGTTCCGCCACCCGCATCACCGCTTCGGCACAACGTCCAGGCTGATCAACACCATTGTCGGGCTGCAATTGCTCACCATCCTGCTCACCCGCGGAGACGTGATCATGCTGGGCGAAGCCTACGCCTTCGGCGTGGTGTGGAGCTTCTCCATGAAGGCGCTCTCGGTTCTCGTGTTGCGCTACAAGTCGCCCGAGAACCGCCAGTGGAAGACGCCGCTCAACATCATGATCGGCAAATCGGAACTGCCGGTCGGCCTGATCCTGATTACCGTCTCGCTGTTCTCCCTGGCCGTAATCAACGTGCTCACCAAGAAGGTGGCCACGATTTCCGGCCTGGCCTTCACCATCGCCTTCTTCATCGTCTTCGAGTGCTCCGAAATCTACAACCGGCGGCGCCATAAACACGAGGGGCCGGAATCCGAGAAGTTCCGCCTGGATACGCATTCGGAAGTTTCCAAAGAGGCCGTACACGTGCGTCCCGGGAACGTGCTGGTGGCGGTGCGCAATCCCAACCGCATGCAGCATCTGGAGCGCATCCTGCTGAAGACCGACACCCGCAAGATAGACATCGTGGTGCTCTCCGTGCGTACCCTCAAGGCGGGCGCGGCCGAGTACGGCCTGGAGCCGGAGCAGATGTTCTCCGATGCCGAAACCAATGTCTTCTCCAAGGTGGTCAACCTGGCGGAAAAGGCCGGCAAACACGTCGAGCTGATGGTGGTCCCAGGCGCCGATCCCTATGACGCTGTGGTACAGACCGCCGCCCGCCTGCAATCCTCGCGCATCGTGATGGGGCTCTCGCCCAAATTGACGCCTTCCGAACAAGGCGCGCAGGTCGGCGAGTATTGGGAAAAGCTCCCCGAGCCGCGTCCTTCTCTATCGCTCGAACTCGTGCTCGAGAATCAGAAGGACGTGGTGTTCTTCAATCTGGGTCCCCATCCGCCGCGCCTCTGGCCTGAAGACATCGACCTGGTGCACCGCCTCTGGCTGGAACTCAGCGCCCGCGGTCCTGGGTCCAAACTGCATCACCGCGATGTGCTCGGTGTCGCCCTGCGGCGCATGGCGGCCGAGCTGGAGTCTCCACGCGCCCCCGAAGTGGTGGAAGACATCATTCGCGAGGCCGGCGGCAGCAACCGTCAGGACGAGTAGAAGGCGCCGCCTGCGCGTGGATCAGCCGGTTCACTCGGCGACCCGTGGCTGCGCCGTGGCTATTCCAGGATCCGCCCCGTGTTGGCGGCCTTGGAAGTAACCTGACTGCCGTTTCGCGCATCTCTCAACACAACCAATGGCACTCTACCAACCGATCTCGCGGCGCGGCCTGTTTTCCGCCCTCGGGCTGATACCGGCGCTCCGCCAACTTGGCGCGCAGCAACAGGATAAACCAACGTTTTCCACCGGCGTCAAGGTAGTCAACCTGTTTGCCAACGTGCGCAACAAGACGGGCGCGATCGTCAAGGACCTCACCAAGGACGACTTCCTGCTGGATGAGGACGGCCGCCCCCAGGTCATCCGTTATTTTTCGCAGGAAAGCGATTTGCCGCTTACGCTCGGCCTGCTGGTGGATACCAGCGGGAGCCAGCGCCGCCTGATCGAAGAAGAGCGTGCGGCCAGTTACCGCTTCTTCGAACAGGTGCTGCGTCCCGAGAAGGATGTGGCGTTTGTGATCCACTTCGATTTCGATGTGGAACTCCTGCAGGATATCACCTCGTCTCGCAAGCTGTTGGAAAAGGCGCTGGAGAATCTGGAAGCGCCCACGCAGCAGAGGCAGCAACGTCAGTCGCCCCGGCAGCAGAGCCCGTTCCCCTTTCCGGGCGGTGGGGGCCGTGGACGCGGCGGACGCGGCGGGCCCGCCGGCGGCGGTGGCGGCGGGCGAAGCGGTCATGCTCTACGATTCGGTCCTGTTGGCTGCCGACGAACTCATGCGCAAACAGAGTGGCCGCAAGGCGCTGATCCTGCTCAGCGATGGTGTGGACCAGGGCAGCAAAGTCTCGCTCTCCTCCGCCGTGGAAGCCGCGCAGCGGGCGGACACGCTGGTCTACTCCATCCTGTTCGAAGACCCGGAAATGTACGGCGGCGGATTCGGACTGGGCCGCGCGGGCGGCCGCGGCTCGATGAATACGGCCAACGGCAAGAAAGTGCTGGAGCAGATTTCGCGCGAGACCGGTGGCCGGCTGTTCGAGGTTTCGAAGAAACGTCCCCTGGCCAAGGTGTACGAGGAGATTGATGAGGACCTGCGGCACCAGTACAGTTTGGGCTACTCGCCGGATCGCACCGAGGCGGCCGGCGGCTACCACCGGATTCGCCTGACCACGAAACAGAAGGGTCTCATCGTGCAGACCCGCGAAG
>JAPKZC010000201.1 GCA_026394025.1 Candidatus Solibacter sp. | reverse complement strand
GGCGATCGACACCGATCCCACCTACGCGCCGGCCCACAGCGGTTTGGCGGATTCTTACTCACTGCTGGGATCCGTCGGCACCGACGGGATGCCGCCAAACAAGGCCATGCCCCTGGCGAGGTCCGCCGCAATGAAGGCCATCGACCTGGACCCGAACCTGGCCGATGGGCACATCTCCCTGGCTTACGTGAAGCTGTCTTACGAATGGGATCTCCGCGGCGCCGAGCGGGAGTTTGCCCGCGCCTTGAAACTCAACCCGAATTCCGCCGCGGCGCGGCACTGGTACAGCCACTACTTCATGGCCGCCAGGGATCTCGGCAAAGCCACCGAACAGATGCGGCAGGCGCTTCAACTCGAGCCTTTGTCGCCGAGCATCAATATAGGAATCGGCTGGTGTCTCTACTATTCCCGGCGGTACGACCAAGCCATCGAGCAGTTTCGTTCGGTGACGGAGATCAACCCAACTCTTCCCCTGGCCCACCAAACACTGGGCATGGCGTACCAGCAAAAAGGGCTGTTAGACCTGGCCATTGAGGAGTACAAGCGCGCGGCGGCGCTCTCTAACGGCAGTCCGGCCTCCGTAGCGGCACTGGCCAGCGCATATGCCACAACGGGAAAGCTTGCGGAATCCAGGCAGGAACTGACACGGCTTGAGGAGATGTCGCACACCCGACATGTTCCAGCGTTTTACTTTGCCACAGTCCACTACGCCATGGGCGACCTTACGAAGACCTTCCGGGCGGGCTGGACGGCGATAGGCGAGCGTTGCGATTACCTCATGTATCTGGGAGTCGAGCCGCGCGTCGGCAAACTGGCAGGGAATCCTGAATTCATACGGGCGATGGCGGCTCTCCAGCGATGAGCGCCTTTCTCAACTCCGTCGTGCTGGCCTGCGGCCTCGGCGGAGTCTGCTGGGCGGCGCGATGCACCACGGTGGCGGATCCCGTTGTCTTGCGCGGCTACCAGGACTACGTCGCTGCCGCGGAGCAGAAGATGTCCAGCCGGTTCGATTCGGCGGAACTGTCGTGGGTGCCCGATTCCGCAGCGAGAGAAGCGGCAGCCAGACTCGCTTCCGGCAGGCTGGTTCGATGGAACATCAGCGATGCGGCCCTCAATCGGCGGATCGCCGGACAGAACGGCACCGTGATCCATTGGATCGGGGCCATCCGCATTCCCGGCGCGAGCCTCACGGATCTGCAAGCCGTGCTACAGGACTATGACCGGTACGATCGGATCTACCAACCAATGGTCTTCGAATGCAAGGCCCAACGGGATGGGGGTGGACCGTACACAGGCTACGAGGCGATTCTCGGGCTGCATAGCACGTTCCGCTTCGCCTCCCTCTTTCCGCAGCACTATGCGTTCCGGGTCAAAGTACGCATCGTCCACTCCGCCGGCACAAGCCTCCCCGCGGCCTCCGCATGGCTTGTCCACTTGAAGGCCAGCGAGATTCGCGAGTCCGACAGCGGCGTGCCCGGGCGGACCGACCTCCTGGAGCCCTTTCGCGATCACGGCATCATGTGGGCTCTCAACGCGTACTGGCGCGCACGCCAGCGAGGGACCGGCCTCTACCTCGAGTTCGAAACCATCACCTTGGCTCGATCCGTGCAAGCGTTCGCCTGCAAAATCGGTTTTGTTCCGGTTCCGAAATCAATCGTCTCGGCAGCGATGGATTCCATACCGGAGGATTCGGTCAGAGTCATACTGGAGGGGACCAAAGCGGAATGCGAGCGTAGAGCCATGAGGCCGCGCGCGAGCGTGTCCGGCCAATGATCGCAGCGTGGCTTTCCGACCTTCTGGTCGGGTTTACTTTTCGGCTGGTGGCGCGGCCATTGTTCCGGATTCGCATTCTCGGGAGGGAACACATCCCATCGCGCGGGCCGGCTCTACTCGTATCCAATCACCTCACCCATTTGGATGCTTTCCTGATCGGCTCCGGCTTGCGAAAGCCATCCCAGGCTGGACAAGCCCGCGCAGTGCGGCGCGGTCGATCGAGCGGGCTCGCGGCGAATTGGATCGCGGTCACGTACTTTGCATTTTCGCCGAGGGTTCCATTAGCCGGACGGGGGAGCTGCTCCCGTTCAAGCGCGGACTCGAAGCCATCGCCCGCGATCTCGACGCTCCCATTATCCCTGTCCACCTCGACGGGCTATGGGAAAGCGTGTTTAGTTTCAAGGGCGGGCGATTCCTCTGGAAGCGGCCGCGGTACCTGAGGCACCCGGTGGTAATTTCCTTCGGCGCCCCAATGTCCGCATCATCGACGGCGGGTGAGGTCCGGGAGGCCGTCGGGCAGCTTGGCAGACGCAACAATCTCGCACCGCTGGACGCTGAGGCCGCGCAGGCCTGACGCGTTCCGCTACCGGGGGTCCGCCAGCCAGGGCAGAAGGCTCATCGCAATGGTCTCGAGGCATTGCGAGAGGGCCAAATCCCGGTCGCTCGGCCAGAGCCCGGTGCACAGCGAGAAGACTAACGAATCCGCCGACGAGGACTCCTCAATGGCCGCGGTAATGCGATCCTGCACGGTGATGGCCGCGGACTCGCTCACGGCGCCCAGGAAACTGGCGAATGCCAGGAACTCGAAGGCGAACTCGGGCCTCAAACGGTGACGAACTTCGGCCGGAATCACCGCCAGCACTTCGGCGGGCCCGGCTTTGGAATCGCCGCAGTAGACCATCGCCACGGCACAATCCTGCAAACGGTGGATGACGGTGAAGAAGCGGGCCGGCGGTTCACCGGGCGACGAACACCGCAAGGGCCCGAACCAGGAACTGCCCGGCATG
>JAPKZC010000499.1 GCA_026394025.1 Candidatus Solibacter sp. | reverse complement strand
GATCAGGACCTGCACGCCGCCTATGGTGGTGGAGACCTTGCCGGCGGAATCTAGTGCTAGACCGGCGGCGGTTGCCGGGCCGATGGGGTGGGTGGGATCGGCGGCGAAGAGGGTGATGACCTCGCCGGGCGCGATGGAGCCGGTGGCGTAACTGGCCGCGTTGGTCACCCTGGTGAGCGTGGGCAGCGGGGCGGTGACGTTGAGGGTGACTGTGACGGTGGTGGAGCCGGACGCACCGCCCGAGCCGGCCACGAGCACGGAGCCGTTGTAGACGCCGGTGGATAGGCCGGCGGGGTTGATGGAAACATTGACCGTCCCTGGGGTGGTACCGGTGGCCGGTGAGACCACTTGGGCGACGGGGGGGAATTGCCGGCCTGGTGATCGAAGGTGAGGCTGGTGGGCGTGGCGGAAACGACCGATGGCGCGGTGATGGTGAGAGTCACTGGAATGTCGACCGTAGTACCGCCATTGGGCAAGATGCGAATGTTGCCTGTGTATGAGCCGGGCGCCAATGCGGAGGAACTGATGCCGACCGTGAAGGAATACGAGGTGGTGGGATTGGTGTTGGCACTGGTGGTGAGCCATGCGGCGCCGGCGGTCACCTGCACCGCGAAGGAGACTCCGGCAGAGCCGGAAGCACTGCTCACGCTGATGGATTGGGCGGCTGGGCTGGAACCAGACTGCGTCGAGAAACTGAGGGCGGTGGGGCTGACGGTGACGTTGCCGGTATTGCCACCACCGGAGGTGGTGACAACCAGGGTCACGCCCACGGTTTGAATCACGCCGTTGGCGTTGAAGGAGATAGTGGCGCCATAACTACCCACGGCCAACCCGGCGGGGTTGGCCGAGACCGAGAGATTGGCGGGCGTAACACTGGAGAGAGGGCTCACGGTCAACCAACTACCCGAGCCGGCACTGTAACTGATGGTTCCTACGAAGGACGTGGCAGCGGTAGCGCTGACGGACAGAACGGTGGGGATGGGAGTGGACCCGTTGACCGACGTGAAAGCGATGGGAGACTGCGAGAAGGAGAGGGTGCCGAACGAGCCCCCGCCACTACCACCGCCGTTGACCACCAGGACCACGGGAATCGCGATGGGGCTGTTGGCGGCGCCGGTCTGGCTGACCGAGATGGAGCCGCTGTACACGCCGGTGCTCAATCCGGTTTGATTCACCTCAACCGAGACAGAGCCGAAGCCGGTTGTAATGCTGATCCAGGGATTGTTGGCGACCGCGCTAATCGGCTGCGAATTGACGTTCAGTGTGCTATCGGAATCGCTGAAATATGTGGACTGGCCGGCGGGTTTCGCCTGACCGGTCTGGGCGTTAAAGACGAGGGTGCCCGGGTTCGGCAGGAGGATGGCGCTCGAAAGAACCGAGAGGGAAACCGTGACGACCTGGGTACCACCGGCGGTGGTAATGCTGATGTTGCCGCTGTAGGTGCCGGCGGCGAGTCCGGCCGGGTCGATGCTGACGGTGGGGATGTCGCCGGATATGGCCGGGTTAGGCAGCGAACTGCCGCCGCCCGGGGCGAATCTCAGCCAAGGGGTGCCGTTCGAGATGGCGGAGGACCAAGCGCCCTCCGGTCCGGTGACGACGAGTTTTTGGGGGACGACCGGCAGGTTGCTGCCGAGATGGTGGGAGAAGTTGAGGGCGAGCGGCGCCACCGCGGTGGTGCCGGTTCCGCCTCCGCTTCCGCCACCGCCAACCACAAAGTTCACGGTGAGGGTGCCTGACTGAGTACCCACCGCGACTGCAATGGATGCTGAATAGGTGCCAGCCGTCAGTCCGCTCGGATTGACAGACACCGTGAAGGTGGAACTCTGGTTCGCTAGAACGGGGTTCACACTCGGACCAGGGGGAGTACCGACCGGCCCTACGGTAACCGCGCCACCCACGTTGCTAGTCACTGTTACGACCGTGCTCTGCTGGGCGGTGTTCAAGGCGGCGGTGAATGTGGCGGGATTGGGGGTGATGGTGAGACCCGGCGCATTGCCGCCGTTCACCGTGAGGGTGACGGTAAGGGTGAACTGATTGTTAATCGAATCGACGAGAGCCGCCTGGCCGGTGTACTGGCCTGCCGTCAGGGCGTTGGCTTGGCTAGTGACCTTTAGGGTGAATTGTGTACCCGGGGCGACTCCGGGGAAAAAGGTTCCATCGATGCCACCCACGGACGAAAGGAGCCAGCCATTGCTGCTGGTAGTGGTGACGTTATAAGAAGACGCCCCGGTGGGGGGAGTCACCGAGACCAACTGAGTCGGGAAGATCCCGCTGCTGGTCGTGAAGGTCCACGCGATGCTGGTGGGGCTGATCGTCCAATTGCCGGTGCCACCGCCGGTGCCCACGGAGAGGTTCACGTTAATGACCAGCGGCGCGCCGACGCTGGGCGTTACGGTGACGGTTCCGGTATAATTCCCGGTTGCCAGGCCCGAAGAGTATCCGGTGACGGTGATGCTGCCGGGACTGCCTGGGCTAACCGCGGCATTGGCAATCGAGGCGCCCAGCCAGTTGACATACGTGCCGTTATTCAGGGCCGTGCTGACCGATGCAATGGTGAGGGCGGTAGAGCCCGCAGTCGAGATTGAAATCGTGGTCGGGGCGGTGGTACCGTTCAACGCGGTGCTCATATAGACCGGGCTTGGGGAGGCGGTCAGCGTCCCGCCGCCGCCGCCGCCGCTGCCGCTAAAAGTCACCGTAATCGTCACAGCCGCGACGCCGGATGGCGAAGTCGGAGTCAGGGTGACCGTGGCCGACGCGCCCGGGTACACACCGGCCGTGGTACCGATGCTGAAGGTCAGGTTCGTCGGGGTGCTGCGCGGGCCAACACCCGGGTCGACGGTCAGCCAACCTGTCCTCGACCCACTAGTGTCACCGGAATAGTGCGGGACAGTAGGAATGAAGGTGATTTCCGAGGTCCCACCGGCAGAACTGGTCACGCTGATGGATGCGGAGCCTGTGTTCCCAATCGTCACTGCGGAAGGAGCCACCAGTGTCTGCGCCCACCCGGGCGCTGCCATCAGCAACGCGAGTACAAGGAGAATAGCGGGATTCTTGAGAAGTTTTTGAGCGGTGTCCATAATTTGTCCTCGGCCAAGTTGATCATACAACAACAGCAGTCTGAAAAACAGACCCGATGCTCTGTTTGAGCATTACAACGAGGGAGATACGGACGCGGCTACCTTTATCTTAACCCTACTTCAGTATTTTGAAAAGGTTGCTATAGTCGTCCGTCCACAATCGCACAGTTCTCTGAGAATCCAGCGGCGCTGAATTAGTCAGAGGCTCCCCCTTAAATCCAGTTGCAGGCGAGGTAATCAGCACCCAGGTGGCGCCAAAAACACCCTGCGTATCGTCGTCTTCAGTGTCTACCACGCGGGCTGTTTTTTGCGTGGCATTCACCTCTCCCTCCAGCACAGGCTGGAGGTTCAAGTAACGGTTCGAGATGTGCACGGCGAGAATGCCATCCGGCCGGAGGTGGCGGAAATAGAGATCCATGGCCTCTTTAGTCAACAGGTGCACCGGGATGGAGTCGCTCGAAAATGCGTCAACGGCGAGGACGTCGAAATTCTGCGGGTGGCCGTCCTTCAACTCCTGCTCCAGCGACAGGCGGGCGTCGCCCATGGCGACATCCAACTTGGCTTTGCAATCCGCCAGGAAGAAGAATTCCTTTTTCGCCAACTCGAGGACCAGCGGATTGATCTCGTAGTAGCGTATGTAATCGCCGAGGCGCCCATAGGAGGCGGTGGTGCCGGTGCCCAGGCCGATGATGCCGAGGCGAATGGCGCCGGCCTGCTGTTTGTCGCGGATGGCGAGGCCGATTCCAGTATTGGGCCCATAGTAAGTGGTGGGCAGGCTGCGCCGCGCGATATTGAGATATTGCTCGCCGTGATTAATGGTGCCGTGGGTCAGCGTGCGGGTTTCTTCCAACGAGCCCTTGTCGCCGGTATCCCTGACTTTCAATCCGCCGTAAAAATTGCGTACTAATACGCGGGATCCACTTACCATCTGTCTGACTTGCCACCCAACATATCCCGCCAGTGCCAGCGTCAACGCGGCGCTCACGACGACGCCGGGCCATCGCCGTATCCACTTCAGTTCTACGTCTTGACGGAGCACGTAGGCGACCAAAGCCGCGCAGGCGACGAGGCTCACCGGCATTTCGTACAGTGCATTCAGGAAATGCGGGGCCAGGAGGCCTACCAGCAACCCACCCAGTGCCCCGCCGGCACGTGAAGAGTCCCATGGCGAACAGGGAAACCATGACCTTAATGGGGACATTGCTGGTGATATCGACGCTGACGGCATAGGCCATACTGCCGAGGGCCACGGCGAGGAGTTGGAGGTAGGGATTGCGCCGGTACCAGCCTTCGCCCTCGAAGCAGAGGATGAAGCTGAGCAGGTAGATGCTCAGCGGGAGCACCCAGAGGAAGGGAATGGCGGCGACATTCTGCGAAAGGTGATTGGTGATGGCGAGAAGCAGCACCGAGGCCACGGCGGGGAGAAGCAGCCACATCAGGTAGGTCTTGGCGACCGGCGGGATGTCGGCCACCGGCACGATATCGGCCTCGGGTTGCTGAAGCGTGGTGGCAACGGCCCGGTTGGATTTGAACGCCGTAAACGCACACAGGACGACGAAAAGGCCATAACTCCAACTCCACATGCCGGATTGCTGGCGGGTGGTGAAGGACGGCTCGAAGAGGGCTGGATAGCTGATCAGGGCGAACATGGAGCCGGCATTCGAAAGGGCGTACAAACGGTAGGGCATGGCGCCGTGGAAGCGCCGCGCGTACCAGGCCTGCAATAGCGGCCCGGTGGTGGAGAGAAGGAAGTAGGGCAGCCCGATGGTGACGGCGAGGAGGCCGAGGATTTGCAGCGTGGGTTCGGCGCCGGCGCCCGACGGCTTCCACGAAGCGTTGGGGTAGATGGGCAGCGCCAACACGCTGACCACCAGCAGACCCGCATGGAGCAGCATCTGGGCGCGCGGTTTGAGATAGCGGATGACCGCATGGGAGTACATGTAGCCCAAGAGGAGCACCATCTGAAAGAAGAGCAGGCAGGTGGTCCAGACGGCGGCGGATCCGCCGAACCAGGGCAGGATGATCTTGGCAATCACAGGCTGCACCTGGAAGAGGAGGAAGGCACTCACCAGAATCGTCAAGGCGTAGAGAATCATGAGAAGAGATTTGCTCCGGACCCTATTTGTAGGCGGCCACGCCGGTGACCTTTTCGCCGATCACCAGGGCGTGGATATGGTCAGTCCCCTCGTAAGTCTTGACGGATTCCAGATTACAGAGGTGACGCATGATTGAGTATTCGTCGGTAATTCCGTTGGCGCCGAGGAGATCACGGCTGACGCGGGCGCAATCGAGGGCCATGGCGACATTGTTGCGCTTGAGCATGGAAATGTGCGCCGGTTCGAGCTTGCCGCGGTCCTTGAGGCGTCCGGCGTGGAGGGCCAGGAGTTGCGCCTTGGTGATCTCGGTGATCATGCCGGCGAGTTTCTCCTGGACGAGTTGGTGCGAGGCGATGGGCCGGTCGTCGAACTGTTTGCGCAGGACGGAATAGGAACGCGCGGTTTCGTAGCAATCCATGGCGGCGCCGATGACGCCCCAGCCGATGCCGAAGCGCGCAGGGGCAAGGCAGGAGAGCGGCGCCTTGAGGCCCTTGGCGCCAGGCAGGCGGTCACTATCGGGGACCCGGCAATCTGCGAAGGCGAGGCTGGAGGTCACGGGGGCGCGCATGGACCATTTGCCGTGGATGTCCGAGGTCGAGTAGCCCGGCGTGCCGCGCTCCACGAGGAAGCCGACGACGCCCTCCTGTGCGCGCGCCCACACGACGGCCACGTCCGCCGCGCTGCCGTTGGTGATCCAGGTCTTCTCGCCGTTGAGCACCCAGGTATCGCCGTCGCGACGGGCGGTGGTGCGCATGCCGGCGGGATTGGAGCCGAAATCCGGTTCGGTCAACCCGAAGCAGCCGATGGCCTTGCCGCTCTGTAGGGCCGGCAGCCACTTTTGCTTCTGCTCCTCGCTGCCATAGGTATAGATAGGGTACATGACGAGCGCGCCCTGAACGGAAACGAAGCTGCGCACGCCAGAATCCACGCGCTCGAGTTCCTGCATGACAAGGCCGTACTCGGTATTGCTCATACCGGCGCAGCCGTAGCCATCCAGGTTGGCGCCGAGGAAGCCGAGTTCGGCCATCTCCGGCACAATCTCCGCGGGAAAGAGCCCGTCACGATAGCAATCGCGAATCAACGGCAGAATGCGTTCCTCGGCGAAACGCCGCGCGGTCTGCCGGACCATCAACTCCTCTTCACTGAAAAGCGAGTCGACGCAAAAATAGTCTACGCCCCGAAAAGCCATCTTTGAATTCTTTCCTCCCTATTTGAACACGGCACAGGCCGGACATGCGGCAGGCATAGGCCCGGCGTTGTTCAAACTCACCGGCTGTTGGTTGCGGAGCGCACGCGGAATCGGCGGACGCATGAGGAGGGCTCTTTTCGCGCCTACCGGCGGCGCTGCGCCACGATTGTGATCTGGATATCGCGCGCCTGGCGCACAACCTGTTGCACGATTGTCTGCCCGAACCTCTTCCACCAGGGGCGGACCCCGCTGCGCCCCACGAAGATCTGGGTGACGCGATGGGCTCGCGCGAAGTCGGCAATGGCGGCGGGCACGTCCTCGCCTTCGATTCTGTGCGTCTGGATATGCAGGTTGCCCGCGAAGGTCATATGACGCTCGACGCATTCGTCGACGCGTTGGGTGGGCGCAACATGAACGGCCAGGCACTCGGCGCGCAGATAGTCGGCCATGCGCTTACCGCGGCGGATCAGGTTGGCGGACGCCGGGTGCCCGGTGAGGCAGATGAGGATGCGCTCGTCGCGGCGGGGCTCCATCAGTTTCTCTTCCACCTCGTGGGCGGTGTGGCGGATGGCGAGTTCGCGGAGCGCGGTGAGGTTGGCTTCGGCGAAGAAGTTGTCCAACGCGAGGCGGGTCTTTTCCGGGGCGTAGACCACGCCGCGTTCGATGCGATTACGCAGGGCGCGGGGCGTGAGATCCACCAGCACCACTTCGTCGGCTTCATCCACCACCCAATCCGGCACGGTCT
>JAPKZC010001055.1 GCA_026394025.1 Candidatus Solibacter sp. | reverse complement strand
TTGTTGAACCGGAACGATTGTTCGTCCAAATAGCGGAACAGGTGGAACGGCATCACGAAGATGTAGGTGCCGTAGATGGTGCGTTTCAGGTGGCTCCAGAAGTTCTCCATGCCGTTGGTGTGGACGTTGCCCTTCACGTACTCTACAGCATGATCTACGATCTGGTGAAGGTACTCTTCACCCAAACCCTCATACGACTTCAAGGCATCGGTGAAGAGTTCCGCCCCGGCTTCGACGTTGGTCTTGACATGGGTTTGAAGAACGTGCTTCTTACGGCTATCGACTACCGTTGTGCGAACCGTGCCGCCACGTTCCAGAACACCAACCACCATCGTCTTGTCCTTGCCGCCAGTGGTGATCTTCCGGCTACGGATGTGTTTGTGCATGTTTCTAGCCTTCTGGCCGATGAACGTCTCATCAACTTCAACACGTCCAGCCGCCTTGTTGAATGACCCCGACTGAAGGGCCAACCGGATTCGATGCGCCATGAACCAAGCCGTTTTTTGGGTGACGCCAATGGAGCGATGAAGTTCCATTGAACTAACGCCTGTACGAGAACTGGTGAGAAGCCAAACTGCCGGGAGCCACTTGTCCAGTCCAAGTGGCGAATCCTCAAAAATCGTCCCGACTTTGACGCTGAACTGTTTCTTGCATTCCCGGCACTTCCACAAAAAGCGGGTTGATAGATAGGAATGCTGTTTGCCGCCGCATTTTGGGCAAACAGGGCCATCCGGCCATCGTCGCTCCGCAAGGTAACGTGTACACGTCGCCGGATCGGAGAAGAACTGGATGGCTTCTAGTAGCGTCGAAGGCTCGAATTCTGTAGTTGACTCACCCACAACACCAGTCTACACCGAAACCGCTGGTGAGTCAAGTATATAATTGCCCTACCCAGGGGCCTTGATTGCGTGGCGGCCCGCCGGGATTGGGGTCGGCGTGGGTGGTGCGGATGGAGCTAATTTCGCTGCCGGAAACGGGTCCAGGGGGACCCGTGCGGACCTGGGGGTCCGCCCAGGGGTCCGCCCCACTTCACTTCTCCGAGCGTGCGACCAGGGTCTGCAAATCCAACAGGTGTTGCGGTTTGAAGGCCTTTTTCGACCATTTAAACGAGGCGTCGAACTCCACCCCGACAAAATACCCGATCTCCCGGTATACGCAATACCGCACGTAGCCCTGGAACACCTGTTTCGGCTGATCCCAACGGATTTCCACACCCAGCGGAATGGGTTCTTCCACTTGCAGGCAGGCCCCCGAGGCGCAGATGTCCTCGAGGATTGCTGTAGTCCGCTGCCCGTTGCCGGCCCGGTCCTTCCAGCGAACCTCCACCATGTCCGCACACAACAACCGAACTTCCGATCTCCTCTCGTCCATACTTGTCTTATCGGCTGAAAGAACCGTAGACTTTACACTGAAGATGTTGCGCTGGCTGGGTGCGGGCATAAGAAGCGGGCCCGCGTGACGGCGGTGCCGCGTCCAGTGCGGACGCCAGTGGTGGTCCAGCTGGGGCACACCGAAGAGGGTATCGCCAGTTGGTACGGGCGCCCGTATCACGGCCGGGCCGCCGCCAATGGCGAAATCTACGACATGGAGAAGATGACGGCGGCGCATCGCACGCTCCCGTTCAATACCTGGGTGAGGGTCTACGACCTTGATAACAATAGGACGACCGAAGTGCGCATCACCGACCGCGGTCCGTTCGTCGGCGGGCGTATTATCGATCTTTCGCACGCCGCGGCGCGCGAACTGGAGTTGATCGGTCCGGGTGTGGCGCGCGTGCGCATCGAAGTGATCCGCACGCCGTCGGACGCTACCCCGGGGCTGTTTGCGGTTCAGGTGGGCGCTTTCCGCGAGCGCGCCAACGCCGAGCGGCTGCGCAGTCAAATGGAGGCGCGCTATGGCTCGGCGAGGTTGCTGCGACGCGCGGAGAATCCGGCAGTTTGGCGGGTGCTGGTGGGGGCGGAGACGTCGGAGGATGGGGCCAACCGGTTGGCCGAACGCATCCGGCAAGATTCTGTTGAGAAAACGTCGGCCTTTGTCGTACGAATTGATACAGCGACGTAGAAACACATGCATCAGTCTACTTCGGGGTGGGATCACGGTTTGGTGGGCCAATCCCAGGAGATCGCCGCCATCCGCAGGCTGATAGAGAAAGCATCCGCTAACCGGCTTCCTGTCTTGCTGTTAGGGGAGAGCGGCACGGGCAAAGAGGTGGTGGCCCGCGCCATCCACGACAGCAATCCGCGGGGCCAGTTTGTGCCCATCGACTGTGGTTCGCTGGTGGGAACCCTGATGGAAAGCGAACTTTTCGGGCATGTGAAGGGCGCGTTTAGCGGGGCGGTCGAAAACAAGCGGGGGCTAGTGGAATTGGCCGACGGCGGCACGGCGTTTTTCGACGAGATTGGCGACTTGCCGCTCGAAATGCAGGTGAAGCTGCTGCGCCTGATTCAGGAGCGCGAATTCCGCGCGGTGGGCTCGCTGCAATGGCGCAAGGTGGATCTGCGGATCATCGCCGCGACGCACCGCAACCTTAACGACGAAGTGGCCGCGGGCCGTTTCCGGCTGGATCTGTTTTACCGCCTGAACGTTTTTGCGCTTCGCCTACCACCGCTGCGGCACCGCAAGGTGGACATTCCACTGCTGGTGAATCACTTTCTGAGCGACGGCCAGACGTCCGGTCTGCGGGGGATCGAGCCCAACCAGGAACTGTTCGACACCTTCGATGCCTACGACTGGCCGGGCAATGTTCGCGAGTTGAAACACTGCATCGACCGCCTGAACGCACTCCGTTCGGAAGGCGCGCTGCAAATGGCCGACCTGCCCTCGGCGCTGCGGCACCACCGCGACATGCGCGGATTGGAGCAACTGTATGGCGCGGTCGGGTTCTCCGATCCGGCGGCCGGTGGCCTGCCCGATTTCGCCATGACGCCGAAATCGCCGGTGATTTCCCTCCCCGAAAGCGAGCGCCGCACCATCTCGCAAGCGCTGGCTGCGACCCACGGAGAGCGCGGCAAGGCGGCTCGCGCGCTCGGCATCGGCCGCACCACGCTCTACCGGAAGATGAAACAATACGGTATCGAGTAGACCGTTTGTCTAATCCGCACAACATCGCGCTGGACGCGACCTACAGCATCGGCGACTTGCTCTCCGGGGTGGGACTGTACTCGCACGAAATGCTGATGGGTCTGGCCGAAGCTCACCCGGAGGTGCGTTTTGACTTCTGTTACCGGCCGCATCGCTATCTTCGAGCGTGTTACGCCGCGCTGCCGCGAAACGTGCGGCGGCGGGTGTTGGCCGAACCGCTTGGGCCGCGCGGCGGCGAGCTGTTCCACGGGCTGAACCAGCGGCTGCCGCGCATCCCGCTGCGCCGCGCCATAGCCACCTTCCATGACCTCTTCGTGATGACTGGCGAATACTCCACGCGGGAGTTTCGCGCGCGCTTTACGGCGCAGGCGCGCGACGCAGCCGAGCGTGCCGATGCGGTGATTGCGGTATCGGAATTCACGCGGAGCCAGGTGATCTCCCTGCTGGGCGTGGATCCGGCGAGAATCCACGTGGTGCACCACGGCATTCGGAGACTGGCGGAGGACAGCAGCGTGCAGGGCAGCGTTACCAGAGCCGGAGGCATCGGAACCGGGGAAGCGGTCGCTTCAACGCAGAGACGCAGAGACGCAGAGATAGGCGGAGGGAACGCCCAGGGCAGCCGCGAGAAGGTGGTTCTGAACGTCGGCGCCGTGCAGAAACGCAAGAATATTGTGCGTCTGGTGGAGGCGTTTGAAACACTGGCCCCGCCGTGGCAACTGGTGCTCGCCGGATCCAACGGGTACGGTG
>JAPKZC010001057.1 GCA_026394025.1 Candidatus Solibacter sp. | reverse complement strand
TTCTTCTTCTTTTCCCAGGAGTACACCAAGCAGAAGCCGCAGACCCAGCGCCAGTATTACAACATGCCGACCGCGCTCGAACGGCAAGGCGATTTCTCGCTGAGCGGCGACCAGAACGGCAAGCTCATCCCCATCTACGACCCCGTGACCAGAGTGCCCTACGCGGGCAACGTCATCCCTAAGAACCAGCAGAATGCAGCCGGGCTGGCAATGATGAACTTCCTGCCGATGCCCAACCGCTGCGACATCGCCAAGAATGCCAACGGGAACGGCTGTTACGACGAGGGCGATTCCACCCAGCTCAACCGGCGCAATTACCTGGCGACGCTCGCTGAATCGCATCCCCGGCGCAATGACGTGGTTCGCCTGGACGGCTTCGTCACTAATAAGCTGAACCTCTGGGCTCGTTACGTCAACGACTACGATTTCGACCTGACGGCCGCTAGCAACTTCGCCGCCCTGATGGAACTAAAAGACTCCACGGGCAAGTGGTCTTCCTACGGCGAAGACCACCCCAACCCCGGGCACGGCTACGGCGCCGGCCTTACCTACACCATCAGCCCGACTGTGGTCAACGAGTTCAGTTTCGGCAAGAGTTGGAATAGTTGGGACTACTACCCGCACGATCCGGCCCAACTCAATCGCGCCAATATGGCTAACCCGCCGCACTGGTTCAATGAGAAGGACCCAAGCTTCACGAATACCGGAGTCCGGCCCACTCTGGCGCCGGGCGATCAGAATTTCTCGGTCTTCGTTCCGGGAATCACTTTCGGTGGCGGTTCCACCGTGGGGCAGGTGAGCACTACCTTCAACATGCGCCCCTACACCAATATCAACACCATCTACACATTCAGCGACAACGTCAGCATCGTGCGCGGTGTCCACAGTTTCAAGATGGGCGTCAACTATGAGCGCACTGGCAAGTGGCAGCAGAGCGGCACTGGGTCTTACCTGGGCGCTTACAACTTCGCCAGCACCTCGGCGATGCCGCAGGACACCGGCAACGGCTATGCCAACGCCTTCGTCGGCAATTTCCAGAACTACCAGGAAGGCTGGCGCGTGATGGGCGATTTTTGGTTCACCGGCGTCGAAGCTTACGTGCAGGACAACTGGCGCGTCAGCAAACGCCTCACTCTGGACTATGGGGTTCGCTTCTACCATCTGGCGCCGCAGGCCAACGAGAACAACACCTCCGCCGCTTTCGTGCCGTCCCAGTACAATCCCGCACAGGCGGCCCGGCTTTACTTCCCGGGTTACGACGCCGCCGGGAAACAGATCGCGATCGACAAGGTGACCGGATTTACTTCGTTCCCGTCGCTGGTCGGTACCTTCGTCTCCTGTTCGGTGGGTGGGTATTCCACTTGCCCGAATGTCACGCCCGGCATGGTCGTCATGGATGGCAAGGGGCTTCCGCAGTCGGGTTTCACCGTGACGCCCGTGGCCGCGGCTCCCCGCCTGGGGATCGCCTGGGACGTGTTCGGCACCGGCAAAACGGCCATCCGCACCGGCTGGGGATTGTTCTTCAACCGCGGCGATGGCAACCAGATCATGAACATGGCCGGCCAGCCTCCGTTGACCATCAACAAGATCCTCTACTATGCACCCATCGGCTCGGTGACCACCCAGGGTTCGAACGCCGCCATCGCGCCGATCGCGCCGACCTACAACACCATCGGCAGGCAGCCCCTGGAATCGGTGATGAATTTCAGCTTCGGAATTCAGCAGAACATCGGTTTCGGAACCGTGGTGGACGCCTCCTACGTGGGGGCGCTGCACCGCCACATCCAGCAGGGCGGCGGTGGCACCTCCACCCGTCAGATCAACGCGATTCCGATGTATGCCCACTACGACCCCAAGTACACCAACCCGTGGAATGCCAGCCTCCCCGCCTGGGCCAATCACGCCTACAACGACGACTTCCTCAGGCCCATGACAGGCTTGGGCGCCGTGCAAACCCGCAATTTCGAGAGCAGCTCCAACTATAATTCGCTCCAGGTAATGGTGCGCCGCGGCATGTCGCACGGCCTGTCCTATGGATTGGCGTACACCTTCTCCAAGGAACTCCAGACCACCGGCGGCAGCCCGTACTGGCCCGACAAATACCGCAACTACGGCGCCTGGGGCACCCCGCTGCACATCCTGGCGATCAACTACATCTACCAGCTCCCGAACCTCGGGAAACGCATGAACAGCAAGCTGCTGGGCATCGTTACCGACAATTGGAGCATCTCCGGCATCACCTCTCTCCAGAGCGCCAGCCGCACTTCCATCGGCTGCTGCTCCTGGACCGGAACTACCACCGCCAACCCCGCTCCCGACATGACCGGCTCGTACGAAGGCGCCCGTCAGTTGGTCCTCGGTAACCCCATGATCGCCGCCGACCAGCGAACCTTCTTCCGCGCGTACGACACATCGGTGTTCATGCCGCCGCAGCCATGCAGT
>JAPKZC010001119.1 GCA_026394025.1 Candidatus Solibacter sp. | reverse complement strand
GGTAACCTCGTGGATCTGGAAACGCGCCTGGCGCGTGTCCGCGGTCTGCGCGCCAGCCCCGATTTCGAACCTCTCGCGGCCGCCTTCAAACGCATCGCGAACATCCTGCAACAGGCCAAAGGCACAGGCTTCACCGCCCTGCCTTCCGGGCTCGACGAAGCCCTGCTCGAAGACGGGCCGGAGCGCGAACTCTACCAGGAGTTCCGCCGCATTGCCGGCCAGCCCATCGAAAACGCCATCTCGCGATTGCGTCCCAAAATCGATCTCTTTTTTGACAAAGTGTTGGTGAATGCGCCGGACCCGGCGGTCCGGCAGAATCGGCTAACCCTGCTGCAAACAATCCTGGCGGAGTTTTCCACCATAGCCGATTTTTCGGAAATCGTAACTAATTCATAGGAGCAACTAAAGCATGACGAAGAATGTCTACTCGTTCGGCAACGGAACCGCCGACGGCGACGGAAAAATGAAAGATACGCTCGGTGGCAAAGGCGCCGGGCTGGCCGAAATGTGCCGGGCCAAGTTGCCGGTGCCCCCCGGCTTTACAATTTCGACCCAGGTGTGCAACATCTACTTCGACAACAAGTTCACCGTCCCGGCCGAAATCGACGCGCAGATGATGGACGCCCTCAAGAAGCTGGAAGGCCGCATGGGCCAGAAGCTCGGCGACACTTCTAACCCGCTGCTGGTCAGCGTGCGCTCCGGCGCCAAATTCTCCATGCCAGGCATGATGGATACCATCCTCAACCTCGGCCTGAATGACGAGACCGTCAAGGCCGTGGTGGCCAAGAGCAACAACCCGCGCTTCGCCTACGATTGCTACCGCCGCTTCTTACAGATGTACGGCAACGTGGTGCTCGAAGTCCCCAAGCACGATTTCGATGAAGTTTTCGACGGCCAGAAGAAGAAGGCCAAGGCCAAGCTCGATACGGATCTCACGGCTGAAGACTTGCAGCAGGTGATCGAGGGCTACAAGAAACTGGTGCAGAAGAAGACCGGCAAACCGTTCCCGCAGGACGCCCTTGCCCAGCTCACCGGCGCCCGCGATGCCGTTTTCGGTTCCTGGTTTAACAACCGCGCCAAGCATTACCGCAAGATGAACCAGATCCCCGACGATCTCGGCACTGCCGTAAACGTCCAGGCCATGGTGTTCGGTAACCTCGGAGAGACCTCCGCCACCGGCGTCGGCTTCACCCGCAATCCCGCCACCGGCGAGAAGGCCTTCTACGGCGAGTTCCTGGAGAACGCGCAGGGCGAAGACGTCGTCGCCGGCATCCGCACACCGCACCCCATCTCCGATCTCGAAAAGTGGAATCCCGCCGTCTACAACCAGCTCAAGGAAATCACCACTTCGCTCGAAAATCACTACCGCGACATCCAGGATTTTGAGTTCACCATCCAGGACGGCACGCTGTACATGTTGCAGACCCGCAACGGCAAGCGCACCGGCCCCGCGGCTGTTCGCATCGCCGTCGAAATGGTCAAGGAAGGCCTCATCAGCAAGGAGGAAGCCATCCTCCGCGTGGATCCCCAGCAGCTTGATCAGCTCCTCCACCCCGTACTCGACCCGAAGAGCAAGAAGGAACTCATCCTCCTCGCCAAAGGCCTACCCGCTTCCCCCGGCGCGTCCGTCGGCATGATAGCGTTCACCGCCGAGGCCGCTGTGATCGCCTCCAAGAACGGTCCGGTCGTGTTGGTCCGCAAGGAAACCCAGCCCGACGATATCCAGGGCATGGAAGTGGCCAAGGGCATTCTGACCTCGCGCGGCGGTATGACCAGCCATGCGGCCGTTGTCTGCCGCGGCATGGGAACCCCCTGCGTCGCCGGCGCCGAATCCGTCACTGTCGCAGAGCACAAGAAGCTGGTCTCCGTCACCGTCGGCGGCAAGCTCATTACCCTCAAGGAAGGCGACTGGCTTTCCCTCGATGGCTCCACCGGTGAAGTCTTCGCCGGCAAGGCCAACACCATTGACGCGGACCCCTCCTCCGGCGTGTTGAAGAGCTTCATGGAGTGGGCCGACGAGTTCCGCGGCAAGTTTGGCGTCCGCGCCAATGCCGATATCCCCCGTGACGCCAAGGTCGCCCGCAAGTTCGGCGCCGAAGGCATCGGCCTCTGCCGCACCGAGCACATGTTCTTCGCCGAGGACCGCATTGAGTTCATGCAGGCCATGATTCTGGCGCGCGATGAAAAATCCCGCCGCAAGGCCCTGCTCAAACTCCTCCCCATGCAGAAGAAGGATTTCGCCGGCCTCTTCACCGCCATGAACGGTTTCCCGGTGGTCATCCGCACGCTCGATCCGCCGCTCCACGAGTTCCTTCCCAAGCGCGAAGACCTCATGGTGGATGTCGCCATCCTGCCCTATGCCGATATCAAAAAGAAGCGCGAACTGGTCGCCAAATACGTGAAGTTCGGCGCCGAGGTCAAGAATCTCAAGACCGTCATCCCCGAACTCCTCAAGCGCGTCGAAGAACTCCATGAGTTCAACCCCATGCTGGGCCACCGCGGCTGCCGTCTTGGCGTCACCTATCCCGAGATCACGGAAATGCAGGCGCGCGCTATCTTCGAAGCCGTCGTACAGGTAGCCAAGAAGGGCATCAAGGTCATCCCCGAAGTCATGATCCCGCTGATCGGCGGCGTCAAGGAGCTCGAAAACCAGAAGAAGATCGTGGTCGATGTGGCCAACGAAATCCTCGGCAAAGCCGGCCTCAAGGACCTCAAGTACATGGTCGGCACCATGATCGAAATCCCCCGCGCCGCGCTCACCGCCGACGAAGTCGCCAAAGAAGCCGAATTCTTCAGCTTCGGCACCAACGACCTGACCCAGACCAGCATGGGCCTCTCCCGCGACGATTATACGAAGTTCTCGCAGGAGTACCAGGATAAGAAGATCTTCCCGGCCGACCCCTTCGCCGTCCTCGACCAGGAAGGCGTCGGCATTCTGGTGAAGATGGCGGTCGATCTCGGCCGCAAGACCAATCCGAAGCTGGAAATCGGCATCTGCGGCGAGCACGGCGGCGAGCCGAGCTCGGTGCAGTTCTGCTACCGCGTGGGCATGGACTACGTGTCCTGCTCGCCGTTCCGTGTCCCCATCGCCCGCCTGGCCGCCGCGCAAGCCGCGATCAGTGGCGATAAGACCGAAGTGTCGCGCACCGCGTAGTCAAACCTGCAATCCACGGGCCGGAGCGCGAGTTCCGGCCCTTTCCGTTTGTGGGCTAGTTCTCCACCGGCACCTTTTCGGCGCGATCGACGATCAGGAGATCGAGCGGCATTTTCTTCGCTTCCAGTTTCAGGCCAAGCTCCGGCAAAACCATCGAGATGAGCGCCTGCGTATCCATCGGCGTCGATTCCACGGATTTCCCTTGCGCCGTCATGTCCGCGACGTACTTGGCAACATTGAGGCTGACGTCGTAGCGTCCCGTCAGGCCGGTCATATCGACTACCGGGGCGCGCAGCACATTCGACAGCATGTCCACTAACTGCGACACGGGGGCTCTTTGCACGCTGACGCTCAACTGCCTCTGGTTGATGTCGATGCTGGTCTCACCCTCGGTTTTCGATTCCGGAACCTTCAGGCCGTTCTTGCCGACCACCAGCACGTAAGCCGAAAGCTCTTTGGTCTGGCGGTGCAGCGCCAGTTTGAAACGCTCTCGCAACAAGGTCTGCATCATGAGCCGCAGTTGCTCCTCCGTGGCTGGGCCGGCGGCCTTGCCGGCAATTTCGTACCGCTCGGAATCGAGCCAGTCCGGACCCGACACCTGAAATTCCGACACGCGCCAAGCCCAACGAATCGCAGATTTCAGATTGACGTTGCGCATGGTCACGGCGCCTGGGGAAAACTGGATATTCTCGCGCCGCCCCCGCCCGCCTCCCGTGCCGGGTTGGCTCGCCTTGACGGACGCCACGTCGAAAGCCAGGGCGGGAGTGTCCGCGGACTGGCCGAATGCGGCAGTCGCCGCGAACAGGACGAGCGTGAACGTGGCAGGCAGCATGTAATAAGGATGACGAAGCAGCGGACGGATGTCTAGCGAGTCTCCCCCCGGGGACGCACGGGCAGCCACAGCAACCAGAACAGGGCGAGCGCCACCACGCCGCCGGCCACCAGGTAGTTGGGCCAGGGGCCGAGTGCATCGAGCAGCGAAGCGCCCTTCGGCTTGCGGCAAAGGTACATGAAGTTGGTGCCGGCCACCGCGTTCACCGCGCCGATAGCGGCGGCGAACCCGAGCAGCATGCCGTATGCCCGCCACACGGCGCCGGCGCGCAGCGGGTGTATGCGGCCGAACACCAGTACCGAGACGGCCAGCACGATGCCGCCGTGCGCCACGAAAAAGTAGATGGCGGGGTAGGTGGGCCACGGCGTCCACAGGTCCGGCGGAAGTGGGCGAACTCGACCACGCGCGAGTTCAGCGTGAGGCAGGCCAGCGCGCTGGTCCACAGCGTGACATCGCACAGTTGGAGCGGCAGGTTCCACAGGTGAAAGCCTTCGTGCGAGTAGCGGAAGGTCCACCAGATCAGTTCATTGACGATGATGCCCCATCCGGCGGCCAGGCGGACGGCGCGTAGCGGAACCCGCCGGCGGCGGCAGAGCACGGAGAGCGCCACCGAAACCAGCGTGATGGCAAGCAGCAGGCAGAGGTGCGTGGGGCCGAAGAGACGCACGGCGGTGTCAGCCCTGTTCGAGCCAGCGCTTGCGGCCGGTGTGGGCGATGGCGAACAACACGGCGAAGCCGGAAATCAGGCCAACGGACGCGCCCAAGCCGAGGTATTCCGGATGGAAGGGACCAATTCGCAGGGTGATGGCCACGTTGATCGCTAATGGGATGAGTGCCGCGAACACCGGCGGCCACGGACGGTCCAGGGCGAACAGCGAGCGCGCCAGAATCTCCATCAGGCTCCAGCCGATCAGGCTGGGTCCCAGCGCCAGAAACGCCGAAGCCACCAGCCGGGTGGAATCCGCCGTGAAGTTGCCGCGTTGTGTCCATGTAGTGGAGGTTGTCGTCGTAGAGGGCGGCGGCGGAGGTGGTGCCCACGGCGGTATCGGTTGGACCAGGAGGGCCAGCGGCACCGCCACGCCGCGCATGCAATAATCCAGCGCGGCCGCCATTCCCGGACCGGCGTGAGTGGCATAGGCGCGGGTGAAGGTAATGTTGAAGCCGATGCCCGCGGCATAGACCACGAAAAACGCGGGCTTCATCAGAATCTCCCGCCAGCGCACCTGGCAGGGGGGAAGGTCCTTGGTATCCAGGCCGGAACGCGCCGCGAAATAGACGATGGACAGTTGTGCAAAGGCGCCGGCGGTATAGCCGATGGCGAAAGCGTAGACCCCGACGAACTTCCACAGGCAGAGCGCTCCCGCGATGGTGAAGACATTGAGCGCGGCCTGGTAGAACGCCGCCGGGCCAAAGCGCCGGTGGGTGTACAGCATGGCGCAGTGGACCGCGGCAACTCCGCCAGAAAGCGTGGAGAGCGCCAGTATCCGCAGGATATTGACCGAGGTGCCGAAGTACTGAGGATCGAGGCCCGGCGCCAGGGCGCGCATGAGCCAGGGCGCGGCCAGCATCACGCTCAGCGAAATCACCGAAAAGACCCAGACGAAACCGCGCGTCAGCTTGAGAAACAGGGCGGTGCGCTCGGCCCCCTGGGCGGCCGTGAGCAGGGGGACGAAGGCGAAGATGATGCTGTTGATCAGCACCGAATTGAGGGTGTCCAGCGGGCCCATGGCCACGGCCAGCGAATCGGCATAGCTGTGAGTGCCCAGCAGGTACGCGATCAGCGCCACACGGCCGACACCCAGCACGTTGCCGGTCAGGACGCCGGCGACAATCGTCAGGCCACCGCGCACCAGTGGGCTCTCCACTGCGCGGGTGATCACGCGTTCCGCGTTGGCGGCCGCCGATGATTCCGTGGAATTCAGTCCAGACCTCTAAAGGTGCGGCCGCGCTTCCCGCCGGCGCGGCCGCGTTTCGCTCGCCGCCTACGCCGTTGGGGTGCCCGCGGCCCGGGCCGCCGCGAGTGCGGTTTCGTAGTTCGGGAAATCGGCTACTTCCTTGACATACTCGGCATGACAAACCTTGTTGTCCGCATCCAGGACAAAAATCGCCCTGCTTTCGATTCGCAATTCCTTGATCAAAGTTCCGTAATTCGTGCCGAAAGACGCATCTTTGTGGTCGGAGAGCATCTTCACCTTATCCACGGCGAAGGCTCCGCACCAGCGCTTCTGGGCGAACGGCAGGTCCATGCTGACGGTGATGATGTCCACGCCCGGCAGGGTGGCCACTGCCTCGTTGAAATGTTTGGTCTGCGCGTCGCAAACCGGCGTATCGAGCGATGGAACCACGCTGATGATGCGTACACGGTTGCCGGTGTCTTTCAGGGTGACGGGCTTCAATCCGACGTCTACCAGGTTGAAATCCGGAGCGGCATCGCCCGCTTTTAGTTCGGGTCCCACCAGCGTCAGGGGATTCCCCTTGAGAGTTGTTGCTCCTGCTCTTTCCATAATTCCTCCTTGTGATGTGAGTGGATCTAGTATTGTATCAACTCGGCGAACTTAGCCGGTTCCCAGACAGGCAACTGGCAGGTGTAGTTGCGGCAAACGTACGCGCGGGCACGTCCCTCAATCGGGTTCATGGCTTCGACGGAGGGAATGCGGGCGGCCAGCGCTTGCTGGGTTTCCGGTGAATCCACCAACAG
>JAPKZC010000517.1 GCA_026394025.1 Candidatus Solibacter sp. | reverse complement strand
GCATCGCTTCTTCCACAAGGGCAACTGTCTGGCCCTGCCTTCCGCGCTGGTACGCGGGTCGGCGCTGCGCCGGACGGAACTGATCGATCCCAGCCTCTTCCTGGTGGCGGACTGGGACCTATGGGTGCAGATCGCCGCATTGGCCGATATGCACGTCCTCGCCGAACCCTTAACCGTCATGCGCATCCTCGGCGACGGACGCAACCTCTCGGCGCCCACAGTTGCCAGCCAGAATCGCGGCAGCCGCGAGAGCATCGAGATCCTGCGCCGCTATGCCCGGCCTCCCATCCTGGGCCAGATAGATGGCATCTTCGGCGAGGAACTCGATCCCGCCGTCGCCGCGGACGCCTCCTCCGAGTGCTCCGCCCTTGTGCGCCTTGGCCTCATGGCGACATCTTCCCAGCACCGCTACCACCGGCTGGCCGGCATCGAGTTCCTGCGGCCCGCGCTCCGCCGCGGCGACCTCGAAGGCGGCCTCTCGCAGGAGACCCGCTCGCGCGCCGCCCATCGCCTGTTCCTGGTGTCCGGCGAACTCGACGCGCAGATCGGGCAGCCCAGGTCGATGGCCGCCAATTGGGTGGACTTAACCGTTCAGCTCTTCTGGCGTTTGCAATCGGGCGTCTTTTCCGAGGAGCAGAGCACACGGCTGGACTGCTGCGCATCCCCGTTACCGGTCCGCCTCAGCATCGCCGTTCCGGCAACCAGACAGCGACTTGCCGGCCTTCGGCTCGATCTGGCCGACCGGCCGGTGCGGCTGCTACTTAACGAACTGACACTCTTCAACGACCAAGGAAAAGTACTCTGGCGCTGCTCTTCCACGTGGGACGCCGGGTTCGCAACAGTGGCGATGAATTGCCAGCGGCCCGCGTCCGGACCGGGCATTGTCATCCAGACCCTCGGCATCGATCCGCAATGGACGCTGCCCCTCTCACCAGCCGTCTGCGCGGGCCTCTCGCATGGCGGAACACTCGAGATAGTCCTTCAACTCGCCTGAGCACCGCGGCTCCAGCCATGGGCGCGATTCGGAGCGCGGCCAACCGATCCGCGGTCCGTGTCCTCAGGCAGTGCCTGCCAAGCATCTGGGCGACCTTCCGCGAACCGTCGCCAGCCCAGGTTACTCCGCGCCTCCGCGTCAGATACACATCCCGTTTGGTCCCGACTCCCCCATCGCGCTACCCTGAAACTACATGCCCACCGTTCCCGTCGCCGATCTGACCCATTTCTGCGAAGCTATTCTGGAGGGCGCCGGAGTACCTCGCCACAAAGCGGAGGTCACCGCCGCGTGCCTGGTGTCCGCCAACCTGCGCGGCGTGGATTCCCACGGCATCCAACTGCTGCCGTTCTACATCGATCAATTGCTGGCCGGCGAGATGGACCCGCACACCGATGGGCGGGTGATTTCCGAGAGCGGGTGCTGCCTGCATTTCGACGGGCGGAATGGGCTGGGCCAATGGGTGGCGGAAACCTGCTGCGGGCACGCGGTGCGGATGGCGCGGGAGCACGGCCTCGCGCTCGTCGTGGCCAGGGAATCCAATCACTTCGGCGCCGCCGCGTGGTGGGCACAGAAGATGCGCGCCGCCGGGCAGATTGGCATCGTGATGTGCAACGCTTCCCCCCTCGTGCCGCCATGGCAGGGCAGGAAAGGGCAGTTGGGCACCAACCCCATCTGCATGTCCGTGCCGGGCCCCTGGCTGCTCGACATGGCCACCACCACCGTGGCGGCGGGCAAGGTCTTCAAGGCGTTTCTCAACGGGCAGCCCGAGATTCCGGCGGGCTGGGCGTTCGATTCCGAAGGCGTGCCCACCACCGATACCGAAGCCGCCTACAAGGGCATGCTGATGCCCCTGGGCGGCTACAAGGGCAGCGGGTTGGCGATGATGGTGGAGATTCTCTGTTCTGTGCTCTCCGGCGGCGCCATGTGCAACGAGGTGGGCGGCATTCGCTTCCGCGGCAAGACTGTACGGGTCAGCCAGATGTTCCTGGCCATCGACGTGGCGCGCTTCATGCCCGTGGAGGAGTTCACGGCGCGGGT
>JAPKZC010000867.1 GCA_026394025.1 Candidatus Solibacter sp. | reverse complement strand
GGAACTGCCGTCCGGCCGCATCCTCGTGCCCATGTATTCCGACGGCTATTCCTACGGCATTATGGCGATCAGCGACAACCGCGGCTACACCTGGACCGCCAGCCAGCCGATTGTCGGCGAGGGCTGCATTCAGCCTTCCGTGGTCCGCAAAAAGGACGGCACGCTGGTGGCGTATATGCGCGACAACGGACCGCCGCCCAAGCGCGCCCACATCAGTTTCTCGAAGGATGACGGCGTCACCTGGACGCGCGCCCGCGATACCGAAATCCCCAACCCCGGTACCAGTCTGGAAAACGTGCGCCTGCGCAACGGCAACTGGATCATGCTGTATAACGATCTGGAGCAGGGGCGCTATTCGCTGGTGGCCGCCATCAGCGATGACGAAGGTGCCACCTGGAAATGGCGGCGGCATCTCGACGGAAATCCCTCCACGCAGGCCGCCAGCCAGTATCACTACCCGTCGGCGATCCAGGCGCGCGATGGAGCCATCCACGTCACCTATAGTTACTTCACGCCCGAGGGCAAGGCGATCAAGCACGTGCGCTTCGACGAAGCTTGGGTCAAGGCCGGCGACTGAGCTACTTCTTCTTGGCGGCGGGCTTCGCCGCGGTCTTCGTGAAGTCTCCGCGGATCGGGCCGCCGGCGTCGATGAAGATCATGTACGGGATCATCAGAATGCCGTCTGTTTTGTCGTTCCACCGCAGGTACTTTTTCACGGCGGCTTCGGTGGTATAGCCGGTGGCGAAATTCGGCTCGAACGCCTTGAGGAACATCGGGTAGTTGATGTTGACGCCCTCTTCAAAGGCGCACTCCACTACTTGCACGTTGCGCGCCGCGTAGTCTTTCTGGATCGTCTTCAACGTGCGCGTCAGATGCTGGCAATGCTCGCAATTCGTGTGGGTAAAGGCCAGCGCCACCACCTTCCCCTTAAACTGGCTGAGCGCGATCGGAGGGGGGCCGCCCCGCTCCATGGTCAAAGCAGGCGAGGGTCTGGGCACGCTGGCGGCGGTCACGGTCAACACTATCAAAAGGCCGGTCAGAATCGGAGCAAGAGTACGCATAAGTCTATCCTAAGTAACATAACCGAATACGATTCAATTTAGCAGTTCGGGAGCGCAGCCGAGTTCTTGTATGGCAGTGCGCCGGATGGCGGCGGCCTCCCTATGCTGCCAGGTGTGGAGATATTTCGCGGCGACGTTGCGCGATGCCGTACAGATGTCGCCGTGCACCAGCGGGCAATCCACGTTCAAGCCCGTCGTACCGCCCTGAGTGCTTACGGCGCAACCCGAGGGGTCGATTTCCGAGTACAACGCCACCAGCGTCGACGCCAGTTGCATCCGGCTCGAATCCACGGCCAGGGCTTCCACCAGCGCCATGGCGGCTTTTCGATTGTCGCCGGCAGCGCGATACGCCGACGCCAGTTCTTCCAGAAGGTCGGGATCTGATTCCAACGCACGGCCGCGCTCGAACGCTTCCACCGCGTGCCTGGGGTCTCCCAACTTCTGATAGGTCCGCCCCATATGCAGGTAGACCGCGCTGGGCACGAAGGTGAGTCCCGGCTTGCCGCGCTTCGCGTTCTCAGCGCGGTTCCTTTCGTCCTGCGCGAGTTCAATCTTCTCGCTCCGCAACAGGGCGTTCAATGACTTGCGATACCAGTATTCGGAACCTCCCCCGGCGGGGCCGGCAGCGTTGGAGGAGGCCAGCCGGATTCCGAGGTTGCGGTAAAACACGCCCGCCTGTTGATAAGCAATGGCGGTGTTCTGAAGGTCTGGGAGGTCGTCGAGAATAGCCAGTGCGCGGCCGACCTGTCTAATCGAACGGTCCCAATCCTCTTGGTTGATATATACCGCGTGGTTGGCTGCCGATAGGTTGGTCTTGTAGCTGCCGGGGGCCGCTTCCACGGCACTCCGCCAGAATCGTCCCTGGTCCACCCAGTCGGCATTGCGAGCGTAGGTCCGCGCCGCGAATGCGATCAGAACCACCCCTAGCGCCGCGGGAACAGCGTTTCGGTATTCCGGCCACCGCTCCGCCAGAAGTTGCGACAGCAGTTGCGCACCGTAAACCGCTAACACGGCAAACCCCACGGATGGAAGATACAGAAAGCGCTCCGCCATGCTGCTGCCGATCCGGATAACCAGGTTCGAAGTCGGCGAGAGTGCGGCAAAGAAGAACGCGATCGCAAAGAACACGGGCTTGTGCCGCCGCCAACATAAGATTGCCGCGGCTGCCCCTCCCAGACACACCAGCAATGAGAGGACAGCCTTCAAGTCCTCCCAACTGGTCAGTCCCCAACCGAACAGCGGGTTTTCGTTGAAGGAGTAGTCGAACGAGAGTTGCGCCGGCCACACGAGCAACGCCAGGTATCTGCCAATCACCTTGATGGCGGTCATGCGCGCGGTCCAGCAGCCGGCGCCCATCAGCGGGTTATCGCCAAAAGGAAATGATGTGCTCGCCACGCCGCTCATAACGGGAGCCCGCACGTAAAGGAAAACCAGACAGGGAATCGCCACGGCGAAGTAGCTCGGTATGCGCGCCTTCCACGAGGCGGCTCGCCCGAAAGTCAGGTCGTAGATCGCGAGGACCGCCACCGCTACGATGGTACTTTCTTTGGAAAAAATGCCGGCTGTCACGGCGAGCGCGACGGCGGCCACCCACGCCGCCTTGCGTCCGCCCGAAGTTCCCAGGGCTTTACGATGGGCATGCAGAGCCGCCAGCACGCCAAAGGCGCCTAACAGGTCCGCCCGCCCCACAATGTTGGTCACCGATTCGGTCAGTACCGGATGGATCCCCCAGATTGCGGCCAGCAACAACGCGGCCGGTATCTGTTCGAAGATGACCACGCCCAACAGATAGACCAGACCGATGTTCACCGCGTGCACCATGAAGTTCAGCCAGTGATAGCCGGACGGATCTGTCTCATTTCCCAGTACCGAGTAGTTCAACATGTAGGAGAGCGTGGTTAGCGGGCGATACAGGCCGGACATGCCTAACGGCCAGTACTCCTCGTTCAGAATGCGCTGTACATGGGCGGATGTGGCCGTGCGTATGCGTGCGTCTTTGAGTATGATCGGGTCGTTGTCCAGAAGAAACGGCGCGTTGAACGAGTTCGAGTAGGCACAGAAGGCGAAGCCGATGACGGCGGTTGCCAGCAGCGCCCGCTTCAGCGCAGGCGATGTTGCTGTCGGTGCAGAAACGGCCGCCTCCGGGCGACGGCGGTTCTTTACGCGCTTACCGCCGGAACTTCCGGCGTGGTCCGTATCGTGCTTCACTCTATCAATCTAACATCGCGGCGGATTTGTCCTTTCCGGGAGCGCCAACAGGAGGGATGGACGAATCGATTTCTGTCACGGCGCGGCAGCCGCACCGCGCTCTCCCTTGAATTTCGCACCGTTTTGTGCGGCAATAGAGGTTCACCAAGGAGTGAGCCTATGAAACCAGGAATTTCCCAGAGTTTATCGCTACAAGTGTGTCTCGCGCTGCTCTGCGCCGGCGCTGCCCTGGCGCAGCCCGGCGCCAAGCCGCTGCCCGCGCCCAAGTCGCAGGATGAGAAGATGCAGTGGTTCCGTCAGGCCAAGTTCGGCCTCTTCATCCACTGGGGGCTCTATGCCGTTCCCGCCGGTGAGTGGAAGGGCCAGCCCATCGCCGGCATCGGCGAGTGGATCATGAACCGCGCCAAGATCCCGGTCAAGGAATACGAGCAACTCGCCACTCAGTTCAATCCCGTGAAGTACAATGCCGAGGAGTGGGTCAAGATGGCCGAGGACGCCGGCATGAAGTACATCGTGATCACCAGCAAGCATCACGACGGCTTCGCCATGTACGGCTCCAAGGTCAGCAAGTACAACATAGTGGACGCCACGCCTTTCAAGCGCGATCCCCTGAAGGAACTCTCCGAAGCATGCGCCCGCCACAAAATCAGGTTCGGCTTCTATTACTCGCAGTCGCAGGACTGGCATGAGCCGGCCGGCATGGGCAATACCTGGGACTTCGGCCCCGACGCTCAGAAAGATTCGATTTACGACCAGTACCTCCGCGCCAAGGCCGAGCCGCAGGTCAAGGAACTGCTTTCCGGCTACGGCCCCGTGGCCCTCATCTGGTTCGACACTCCCCGCATGATGACCGGAGACCGTGCCACGCGCTTCATCGATATCCTCAAGGCGATGCAGCCGGCCACCCTGATCGATGGCCGCCTCGGCGAGAAGGGCGATTACGTTTCCACCGGCGACAATCAGATCCCCAACACGCCCATCAAAGAGGATTGGGAAGTTCCCGCCACGCTCAATAGAACCTGGGGCTTCAAGAAGGACGACACTGAGTGGAAGACCACCGAAGATCTCACCTTCAAGTTGGTGGACATCACCAGTAAGGGCGGCAACTACCTGCTGAATGTCGGTCCCACCGCGGAAGGCGTCATACCGCAAGCCAGCCAGGACAGCCTGCGCGGCGTGGGCCGCTGGCTCAAGGTGAACGGCGAATCCATTTACGGCGCTGGCCGCACCCCGTTCGGCCCCGAACTCGGCGAAGTCGACAACACCACCAAAGACAAGAAGGGCAACCCCGGCTTCAAGATCGCCAAGGACTGGCGCTGCACCACCAAGCCCGGCAGGCTGTTCATTCACCTCTTCAAGTACCCCAACGGCTCCTTCGAACTGTCCAAGGTCGAGGGCAAAGTGAAGAAAGCGTACCTGCTGGCCGATGCCAAGCGTGCGCTGAAGATGAAGCAGACCGGCGACAAGGTCAGCGTGACCCTGCCCGCCAAGGCCCCGGACGCCATCGATTCCGTGCTGGTGTTGGAGACCGCCAGGTAGTCAAGCCAACGCAGGGCAGGCCCTCGGCGCCCCCGGCCTGCCCAAAGCCGTAACCCGCTTGATCCAATCCGCCGCAACGCTCGTATTTCTATTCGAGGAGTGGATCAATGAACGATCAACACAATATCGGGCTCATTCAGAAAATTTACGCGGCCTTTGGGACTGGCGATGTGCGAACCATTCTGGCCGGCTTGGCGGATGGCGCCGAGTGGATCAACCATGGCCCGGCTACCATACCGTACGCCGGATCGCGCACAGGCAAGACGCAAATACTCGAGTTCTTTCAGGCCATCGCGGATTCGACCACTGGCGGGAAAGTAATCGCGGAGGATTTCATCGCGCAGGCTGACACCGTGGTCGCACTTGGCAGGTACACGGCGACGGTTCGCAACACCGGCGCGGAGATCGATACCCCCATTGCACACATCTTTACCGTTCGTAACGGAAAGGTTGTCAGGTGGGAGGGGTTCTCCGATTCCGCCCGGGTGGCGGAGGCACACACGGGTAAAGCCACGGCGGTCCGGTAGCCATTGCGCGAACAAAAAAATAATTCATCGCTATCTCCTCAATCACTTAGCGAAATTCCACCCGAACATGCTTGACCTCACATGCTACTTTCAAATTGGAAAGAGGTCGTGTGCACCACTCGCGCGGCCCCAACAGCTTTTATCCTGGCCAGGATACGTTGCGTGTGCGGTGGTACTGACTTCCCGTAGGCCCTTAAAAGCCTTACGGTGGTTCCCCTACGTGGAGGAGACCGGCGGGAAGATCTTCCGTTCGAACGGATAATCTCCGGTGGATGTTCGGATAGCGCTTGTCGCCGCCCCATCGGGTACAGAGGTTGTGAATCGAAACGAGGGGACGCTCGATGTGCTCAAGGTAATAAGCACTGCTCCTACGTCTTCGTAGATTCCAGCCAAGTCACTGGCGGCCGGATACGCCCGGCAAAAACCCGCAAGCCCCGGCCGCCGCAACAAACGCAAGACTCCCACTGCCAGGCACAAGTGTGCCCGGTGGGGCAGGCGCTTTCGCCTGCCAACCCTTGATCGGACGCGCAGTTGGCAGGCCGAGGGCCTGCCCCACCAACGGCGCCGACTGGTATTTCGCCCCGTCCATCCGAGCTAAGCTCGCAGCGCGCCTGTCCGGCGAATGGGCACTCTGTTACATTACAGTTGTGAATTGTCCCGCCGTCGCCGAATGGCTCAAGCACCAGGACCAGCGGGCCGCCCACCACACCAGAGAGATCGCGCTCGACCAACAGAAGGATTGGCTGTTTGACGGTTCCCAGATCCGCCACCGGCTGAGCCGCTTCTTTTCCGTCGCCGGCTTCGAGTATCGAAACGGCCGGTCTTGCTGTGCGCAGCCCCTCATCCTGCAACCGGAGATCGGTTGCCTGGGATGGGTCACCCGCTCCACCCCCACCGGACTTGAGTTCCTGCTTCAGGCGAAATACGAGCCGGGCAACTGCAATGGCACCCAGATCGCGCCCACCGTTCAGGCCACGAAGAGCAACCAGGACCGCGTTCACGGGGGCGCTAAGGTGCCCTTCCTCCATCTCTTTCAGCCCGGCGGTCCCACGCCCGTTGTCGATGGCCTTCAGACCGAAGAGTCGGACCGCTTTTTCCGCAAGCTCAACCGCAACGTCGCCGTGGAAATCCGCGGCCCACTGCCTCACCCCGAGCACTTCCGGTGGTGCGGTCTGTCGACGCTCCAGCGCCTGCTCGCGCTCTCCCACACGGTCAACACCGATGCCCGCTCCGCCCTGGTCTGCATGGACTGGCGGATCTTTCAGCACCCCTCGCCCGCGGATCCAGTCCTCACGGCCGCACTGCGGCGCTCTCTCGATCTCGATCTCAATCCATCCGCCGTTCACCAGTGCCTCGCCGCCGCGCGAGCCGGCTTCGGCCAGGTCCGGCAGATAAGCCTCTCCGAACTCCCAGGATGGCGGCTTACGCCGTTCGGTCTGGATTCGCCGGATGCCGCCTTTGCCGTCCGCTATTTCC
>JAPKZC010000850.1:10880-12885 GCA_026394025.1 Candidatus Solibacter sp. | reverse complement strand
CCGTGCTGCTGTATCCGCCGGCGTTGGCCACCGTCGCCACGGTGTCGCCGCGGCCGATGCCCAGGCTGCGCAGGGAGAGTTCCAGCGCGTCGGTGCCATTGGCCACCGAAACGCAATGCGCCACGCCGCAATACGCGGCGAATTCCGCTTCGAAGGCGGCGCACTCGCGTCCGAGGATGTACCAACCGCTCGCCAGGACACGATTCACGCTGGCGGCCAACTCGCTTCGCAGCGCCGTGGTCTGCCGCAACAAATCGTTCAGGGCGACCGGTTTCGGCGGGCTCGTGCGCATGGCGTTCACATTATAACTTGGTGGCACGCGCCGGGCGGTTCGCTATCATGTCTTCGAGTAGCAGGAGATGGCATGACCAAACGTTGGGCAGCAGGCTGGGCCGTAACGGCGCTTACGCTGTGGGTGCTTCCGGGGCAACTCGGCGCCGGCGTATTCGACGTGAAGACGTTCGGGGCGAAGGGCGATGGCAAAACTCCCGACCGCGACGCCATCAACGGGGCGATCCAAGCCGCGGCGGCGGCGGGCGGCGGGACGGTGTATTTCCCGGCGGGGACCTACCTGACCGGCTCCATCCGGCTGCGCAGCAATCTGACCCTGCAATTCGAACACGGCACCACGCTGGAAGCATCGGCAGACGCCACCGCCTACGATGCGGCGGAGCCCAACCAGTGGGACAAGTTTCAGGATTTTGGGCACAGCCATTTCCACAACAGCCTGATTTGGGGCGAGGGGCTGGAGAACGTGTCGATCGTCGGCGGCGGCCTGATCAGCGGCAAGGCCTTGACGCGCGGGGAACGCGGCGGCGGCAACAAAGCCATCGCCCTCAAGCTCTGCCGCAAGGTGACGCTGCGCGATTTCTCGATTCTGACCGGCGGACATTTTGGGATTCTGGCCACCGGCGTGGACAATCTGACGATCGACAATCTGACCATCGACACCAACCGGGATGGCATCGACCTGGACTCGTGCCGTAACGTGCGGATTTCCAATAGCAGCATCAATGCGCCCAACGATGACGCCATCGTCTTGAAGGGCAGCCACGCATTGGGATTCGCCCGCGCGACGGAGAGCGTCACCATCACTAATAGCCTGGTCAGCGGCTACGACATCGGCTCGCTGCTGGACGGCACTTACAAGCGGACCGTCAAGCAGGCCCCCGACCGTGACGGCCCCACCGGGCGCATCAAGATCGGTACCGAATCGGAAGGCGATTTCCGGAATATCACGATCTCAAACGTGGTCTTCGACCGATCCCGCGGCCTCGCGCTGGAATCCGTGGATGGCGCGCACATCGAGGACATCGCAATTTCGAATATCACCATGCGGGAAGTCTCCAACGCCCCAATCTTCCTGCGGCTGGGCAGCCGGATGCGGGCGCCGGATGGAACTCCGGTCGGCTCGATCCGCCGCGTGAGCATCAGCAACCTGTCGGCTTACGACGCCGACCCGCGCTACGGGTCGATTCTCAGCGGCATTCCGGGGCACGACATCGAAGACGTGAAGTTGAGCGACATCCGCATTCTGTATCGCGGCGGTCTGACACTGGATGAAGTGGCGAAGCAACCGCCGGATCTGGTGAATACTTTCTTCTTCCGGGCCACGGGCGGCGTGCCGCCGCGCGAGCCCTACGCCACGCCGGAGCGCGAAAAGGAGTATCCCGAGCCCTCGATGTTCGGTATGTTGCCGGCTTACGGCTTCTTCATCCGCCATGCCAGGGGAATCGAATTGAACAACGTGGAAGTGGGATTCATGAAGGAAGACCGCCGCCCGGCATTCGTCCTGGATTCCGTGAAGGCTGCGGACTTTCAGCACGTCAAGGCTCAGAAGCCAGCCGGAGTGCCGGCGTTTGTGCTGCTCAACGTGGAGGACTTCTCGGTGCACGGCTCGCCCATGACGCCCGACGCGCGCCTGGCGAAGGTGGACCGCAAGGAGATGTAAGGCGGAGCCTATCTGCTCGTCCTTGCGGGCCCTTGCGAGCAGCCGCCGAAACCG
>JAPKZC010000850.1:3232-10843 GCA_026394025.1 Candidatus Solibacter sp. | reverse complement strand
CCGAAACCGGCGGCCAGGAGAAGCGTTATGATCGAGGATATGGCTACCGTCCGCATTACCGAAGCCGAACTCGCCCACGATATCCATGCCGTGTTGGCGAAGGTGCAGGAAGGCGTCGAGGTGATCGTGGAGCAGAACCATCGTCCCGTGGCGGTCATCAAGACGCCGCAACGTCAGGACCGGCAGATCGGCGAGTGCATCGCCCTGGCGAAGGCGTATGAAGAGATGCTCGGCTATGCGCCGGTGCCCGATCTCGACTTCGCCCAGGACGTGCAAGCGGCCATCGACGTCCACCGCGAGCCATTGAATCCGCCGTCATGGGATTAGTCCTGGACTCCGGGGTGCTGATCGCCGCCGAGCGCGACGCCAGGCCTGTGAGCCATCTGCGGCAGCACTCCAACACGAGCACGGAGAAACAGCGATCGTGCTCTCTTCCATTACCGTGATCGAACTGGAGCACGGTCTGCACCGCGCACGGACCGCGGAACAGACGCGGGCACGCCGCGACTACCTGGATACCGTTTTCGCGGCGATCCCCGTGGAACCGTTCACCAGGGAGATGGCCCAGCTTGCGGCGAAGATCGACGCCGATGCGCGGCAGATCGGCCGCACGATTCCGTTCTCGGACCTGCTGATCGGCGTTACCGCGCTACACTTCGGCTACGCGGTCGGCACCAGGAATCCGCGCCACTTCCGGATGGTTCCCAATCTGGCCGTCATCCAACTTTGCGCGCCCCCCTGCGCTCCTTTCCTGCTGACCGACGATTGCCCGGCTTGCCGGTTGCATTCCGGAAAGAAAGGTCCGAATATAGAGCTGTGGGGCTATTCTACGCCACCACTTGCAAGAGGTGCTTATGAGCAATGACGTCATCACCGCCCTCCTACAATCTCATCCCTTTACCGAGGGCTTCTGGCCCGACCACATTGCACGGTTGAGCGCGATGGCGAGCGAAGTGCAGTTTGTCCCGGGGGAACTGATCTTCCGTGAGGGCGATCATTCCAGCTTTTTCTACCTTCTGATTGGCGGCAACGTGGCGCTGGAAGTAATCTCGCCAGGGCGTCCGGTGCGGGTGGCAACGCTGTACGCCGGCGAGGTGCTCGGATGGTCATCGGTGACCGGGGATCGCGGCGGGAAGCAGTTTCAGGCGCGGTCGCTGGAAGAAGTTCACGCGCTGGCATTCGACGGGGAACGGCTGCGGCATGCTTGCGAGGAGGATTACGCCCTCGGCTTCTGGTTCATGAGGGCGATTCTGCAAGTGATGTCGGGGCGGCTGCATGCCATCCGGGCGCAACTGGTGGACGTGTACTCACCCGTGGCGGCGGTGAAATGAACATCGGCATTATCCGCGAGCGGGGGGCGTTCGACCGGCGGGTCGCGCTGACGCCTCCGGTGGTGCGGCGCTTGTGCAGCGCGGGGCACACGGTGTGGGTGGAGACGGGCGCGGGGGATGGCGCCATGTATACGGACACGGAGTACCTGCGGGCGGGAGCGCAGATCGCCTATTCGCCTGAGGAAGCGATTGGGCGCGCGGAACTGCTGGCCAAGATCGGGCGACCCACGGGCGCGGAGCTCAACTGGTGCGCGCCGGGAGTGGTGCTGATGGCGTTCTACCACATGGCGGTGGCCGACCGGGGCCTGGTGGAAACGCTGGCGGAGCGAAGCCTGACGGCGATCGGGTGCGAAGTGATCCAGCAGGAAGACGGACGGCTGCCGGTGTTGGCGGCAATCAGCGAAATTGCGGGGCAGATGACGGTGCCGATTGCGGCGCACCTGCTGCGGTCGAGTTCGGGCGGGCGCGGGATTCTGCTGGGCGGGACGCCGGGCGTGCCGCCGGCGCGGGTGGTGGTGCTGGGTGCGGGGGTGGTGGGGTTTGCGGCGGCGCGGACCGCGGCCCGCTCGAACGCGCGCGTGATCGCGTTCGACCGCGACCCGGGCAAACTGCGCCACATGACGGAGCATGCCGCCGCGGTGGAGACCTGCCTGGCCGATGAGGATGCGATTGGAGAAGCGGTGGCCGGAGCGGACGTGGTGATCGGCGCCATTCTGGTGGCCGGGAAGCGGACGCCGCACGTGGTGACGCGCGCCATGGTGGAGCAGATGAAGAAGGGGTCGGCGGTGATCGATGTGGCGATCGACCAGGGCGGGTGCATCGAAACCAGCCGGCCGACCAGTATCGCCGAACCGACCTTCGCCTACAAGGGAGTGACGCACTTCTGTGTGCCCAACTTCACGGCGGACCTGGGGCGCTCGGCGTCCGTGGCGGTGGCGCAGGCGATGCTGCCCTATGTGCTGACCATCGCGAAACACGGGGTGGAAGGCGCGCTGGAGAAATGCTCGGAATTGGCGCGCGGCGTCTATACGCTGCGCGGGAGGCGCCCATGATTGGGGATTACCGGTCGCGGATCATGCCCGCGGATGTGGCGCTGGCGGAGTTGCGCAGCGGACAGCGGGTATACGTGCACAACGGCTGCGCGGAGCCGGTGGAACTGGTGAAGGCGCTGACACGGCGCGGTCCGGAACTGGAGGATGTGGAGGTGCTCCACCTGGCGACCATGGGGATCGCCGATTACATTCTGCCGGAATACGAAGGCCACTTCCGGCACAACGCGCTTTTCATCGGCAGCAATGTGCGCCAAGCGGTGCAGGAGGGGCGGGCGGATTATACGCCGATCTTTCTGGGCGAAATCGAGGGGCTATTCACTTCGAAAGCGATCGAGATCGATGTGTGCCTGCTGCAATGCACGCCGCCGGACCCCTACGGGTATATGAGTCTGGGGCCGAGCATCGACGTTTCCCTCACGGCGGCGCAGTGCGCGCGCCACGTGATTGTGGAGATCAATGAGCAGTGCCCGCGCACGCTGGGCGATACCTTCATCCATGTGAGCCGGGTGGATGCGTTCGTCGAGACCTCGCGCCCGCTGAGCGAGTATCCGCGGCCCGCGGTGACGGATTTGCAGCGCGCCATCGGGCGGCACGTGGCCGGGCTGATTCCGGATGGGGCGACGATTCAGACGGGGATCGGCGGGATTCCTGAGGCAGTGCTCGGGCTGCTGCGCGATCGCAAAGACCTGGGGATTCACTCGGAGATGGTGCCGGACAGCGTAGTGGATCTGATCAAGGCGGGAGTGATCACGGGCGACCGCAAGACGGTGCACCCGCACAAAGTGATTGCGGGGTTCGTGTTGGGGAGCAAGGTGTTGTTCGATTTCATCGACAATAACCCGACCTTCGAATTCCACCGCACGGCGTATTGCAACGATCCGTTCCTGATCGCCCAGAACGAGCGGATGGTGGCGATCAATTCGGCGATCGAAGTGGATCTTACGGGGCAGGTGTGTTCCGACTCGATGGGGTTCGCGCCGTATAGCGGGATTGGCGGGCAGGTGGATTTCCTGCGCGGCGCGGCGCGGGCCAAGGGCGGACTGCCGATTATCACGCTGCCATCCACGGCGAAGGAGGGCGCGGTGTCGCGGATTGTGCCGACGCTGCGTCCGGGGGCCGGCGTGGTAACCTCGCGCGGCGATGTGCACTACGTGATCACCGAGCACGGGGTGGCGTACCTGCACGGAAAGACGCTCCGGCAGCGGGCAGAGGCGCTAATTGCGATCGCGGACCCGAAGTTCCAATCGGAGTTGGAGGACTACGCGCGCAAGAGCAAGCTACTGACGGCCAGCCGGTCGGTGGTTGCCGTCTGAGGTACTTCGAAGAAATCGCTCCTTAACCTGGCGCGGCTGGAACCAAAGAGGAATGCGTTTTCAACGCAGAGGCGCAGAGATCGCAGAGGAAGCGCAGAGAAGCGCAGAAACACGTTTGGCGGAAGAGCTGGATGCGCCGATTTCTGTCGGGGCGCTGAGGGAGTGGAGATCGCCGAGGAACTTCTGCCAATTTCGGCACGAATCGACCGCGGGGGCGGTTTCACTTTACGTTAGTCAGCTTCTGCCCACTGGGCTACACTAGCCGATGAGCGATATGCGTGGGAAATGGATCCCGGTCCTGGTGGGCGCGGTGCTGGTTGCGCTGGCGGTGGGTGCCGTGGTGTGGCGCGGACGGCGGCATCCTGTGCCGCCACCGGCAGCCGTCACGGCGGCGGCGATCACGGCGGCGCAGAACGAAGTGACGTTGCAGGGGAAGATACGTCCGCAGCACATCACGGGCGTCACAGCCTCAATTTCGGGCTTCATCGAGGCATTCCTGGTGGAGCCGGGGCAGGATGTGTACGAAGGGCAGGTGCTGGCGCGAATCGGCGCGCAGGGGCTGGAATCGGCACGCGAAGTGGCGCAGGCGGCGCTCGAGCGGGCGCAGGAGCAGGTGAGCCAGTCGGAAGCCGTGGTGACGGCCGCGCGCATGGAACTTTCGCGGGCGGAAGCTGACGCGCAGCGCTCGCGGATGGCCCTGGACCGGGCGGAACGGGGGAGAGACCGGCAGCAGACGCTGTTTCGCGAAGGCGCCACACCGCGGCTGGTGTACGAGAAGGCGGTGAAGGAATACGAGGCGGCGCTGAAAGACTACGAACTCATCGATGCCACGGTACGCACGGGGCGGGAACACATACAGAGCGGGGTGGACGAGGTCAACGGGGCCAAGAAGATTGTCGCGGACAGAATCCGGCTGCTGGAAGAGGCACAGGACAACCTGTCGGCGGCCGAGGTGCATTCACCGGTGGACGGCTACGTGGTGAGCCGGAAGGGTGAAGTGGGCGGCAGCGCGGGACTGAGCGACGAGTTGTTTCAGATCGCCACCGATCTGTACGCGCTGGAGGTGGCCGTGGAGCCGAAGGCGGAAGTGCTGAAACGCATTGTGCCGGGGCAGGAGGCGCTGGTGCTGGTGCTGGATTTGCAGAGTGCGGCGATGCCGGGAGTGGTGCGCGAGATCAAGGACAATCAGGCGATTGTGGAGTTCAATAGCACGCTGCCCGCGATCAAGCCGGGGATGCAGGCGGACGTGCGGTTCAAGCTGGAGTAGGTGCACACAGCGGAGCCTGATGCCACATCCTGATACAATTTGAGTCTACATGGGCAACCAGGTTTCGCTGTTCGTCACCTGCATGGTGGACCAGCTTTTCCCCAAAGTGGGGATCGCGATGGCGGACGTGCTGGAGCGACTGGGCTATCGGGTGGATTTTCCCGAAGAACAGACGTGTTGCGGGCAGCCCGCATACAATAGCGGCTACCGCGCCGAAGCGCGCACCGTGGCGCGCCATTTTCTCAAGACATTCGAGGCCAGCGAGAAGATTGTGGTTCCGTCCGGGAGTTGCACCGCGATGGTGACGCATCACTTCGCGGATCTCTTCCGGAAGGAACCCGAGACGCTTGCCCTGGTGCACGCCATGGAGAAGAAGGTCTACGAGTTCGCCACCTTCCTGACCGATGTGGCGGGGGTGGAGGACGTGGGCGCGCGGATGGACGACGTGGTTACGTATCACGATGGCTGCCACGCGCTGCGCGAACTGGGCATCAAATCGGCGCCGCGCCGGCTGCTGGCACACGTGAAGGGACTGGAGTTGCGCGAGATGGTTCCGGCGGAAGAGTGCTGCGGGTTCGGCGGCACGTTCGCGGTGAAATTCGCGGAGCTTTCGGGCGCCATGGCGCGCACCAAAATCGAAGCCATTGTGGGCAGCGGCGCCAACACCGTGGTGTCGCTGGACCCGAGTTGCCTGATGCAGATTCAGGGGGCCCTTTCGCGCGCGGGCTTGAACGTGCGCACCATGCACCTGGCCGAAGTTCTGGCGAGCCGATAACCCCATGTCTGTCGAATTCGATCGGAAGATCCATGACACCCTGGCCAACGCCGACCTGCAACTGGCCATCTACACGGCCACCGGGCGGCTGAAGGACAAGCGGATCGAGGTGACGGCGGACAACGTCCTGCCCGATTACCAGGAATTGCGCACTCAGGCCAACGCGCTCAAGAAGCACACCATCGATAACCTGGATCACTACCTGGAAGAGTTCGAGCGCAATGTGGAGGCCTACGGCGGCAAGGTGGTCTACTGCAAGGACGCCACCGAGGTTTCGGACTTCGTGCTGGACCTGGCAAAGCGGCGCGGCTCCAAGCTGATCGTCAAATCGAAATCCATGACCACCGAAGAGGTGGATCTCAACGAGCGGCTGGAGCATCACGGCCTGGAATCGGTGGAGACCGATCTGGGCGAGTACATTCTGCAACTGGCGCACGAGAAACCGTATCACATCGTTGCGCGAGAAGTTTCTGAAAGCCGACATCGGGATCAGCGGGGCCAACTTCCTGGTGGCCGACTCGGGCGCGGTGGTGCTGGTGGAGAACGAAGGCAACGCGCGCCTGACCACATCGGCGCCGAAAATCCACATCGCCGTGGCGGGGATCGAGAAGGTGATTCCGCGGGCGCAAGATCTGGCGGTGTTTCTGAAGCTGTTGGCGCGCAGCGCCACGGGGCAACTGCTGTCGGTGTACACGAGCTTTCTGGCCGGTCCGCGCCGCACGGGCGAGGTGGATGGGCCGGAGGAATTCTACGTGGTGCTGCTGGACAACGGGCGCACCAAGCTGCTGCCCGACCGCTCCAAGCGGGAATCGCTGTACTGCATCCGCTGCGGCGCGTGTTTGAACACCTGCCCGGTGTACCGCAAAATCGGCGGGCACAGTTTTCCATGGGTATACTCGGGACCTATCGGGGCGATCATCACGCCGCAGTTTATGGGTGTATCGCACGAGCCCGGCCTGCCGTTCGCTTCCAGCCTGTGCGGCGCCTGTGGCGAGGCGTGTCCGGTCAAGATCGACATCCCGAAGGTGCTATTGGAACTGCGTAGCGAAGTCAAGAAGATGGAGGCGCGGGAAGGACAGAACCGGATCGAGAAGCTGGCGTTCCGCATCTTCGCCTGGGTGATGACGCATCCGCGGATATACGAAATGGCGGGGCGGATGGCGGCATCCATTGCGCCGGAGTCCGATAACGGGTGGATCAAGAGCGTGCCGGCTCCGATGAGCGTGGGCCCGATGAAGGCGTGGCTGAGCGCGCGCGACCTGCCGCCTTCGCCCGCCAAGAGTTTCCGCGAGATGTGGAGGAATCGCTGATGTCGCGCGACAACATTCTGCACAAGGTGCGGACGGCACTGGGACGCAGCGCGGGGCAGGCAGTGGCGGACGTGCCTCTGGTGCGCTTGCGCGTGCCGGAAGCCGCCATGGAAGACCGCATCGCGCTGATGAGGTCGCGCTGGGAGGCGCTGGCGGGGAAGACGGCGCGGGTGCCGACGATGGACGCGGCGCGCGAGTTCGTGGCGGGGGCAATCGAGGGCAAGACGGCGGTGGCATCGAACGCGCCGTATTTAGAGGCGTGCGGCATCACGGGTCTGCCGGGCGTACGCAGCGGGATTCGCGAGTTGGGCGAACTCACCGAAGTGTGCGCGCGGGTGGATGTCGGGATCACCAGCGCGGACTACGCGCTCTCCGATACCGGGACGCTGGTGTTGATCGCGAGCCCGGCGGAGTCGCGCCTGGTCTCGCTGTTGCCGCCCGCGCACCTGGCCGTAGTCCCCGTCGAGCGCATCCTTACGGGGATGGAAGAGCTGTTCACGATTCTGCCGAATCCGGCGGCGCAGACCAGTTCCATGGTGCTGATCACGGGCCCGAGCCGGACG
>JAPKZC010000850.1:0-3223 GCA_026394025.1 Candidatus Solibacter sp. | reverse complement strand
GCGGGGTGCATGGTCCGGGGCAGGTCACGGTGGTCATCGTAGGCTAACCACACTGATACTCGCCGATGTGGGGCCGATTGCCAATCGGCCGCAGCTTACCAGGCTGCCCACGTGACCGCTCAGTTTTTTCCCACGTTGCCAACTTGTGGGGTAGGCGCTTTCGCCTGCCGGCTAATCCGAAGGAAACCGCTGGCTCCACTTTCTTTCCCAACCGCGCCACCAACCTGTATTCTCCAGATCGAGCGCGTTCCAGCATTGATCGATGGCCTGCCCGTCGCTGCGCAATACGGCGTCGCGGGAGACTCCGGCCGGCAGTGGCACCAGATCGCGGAAGCGGTCGAACACCACGCCCCTATCGCGTTCAGTGACGCGCGTCAACAGATGCCACAAGGTCAGCCCGTCGCACGGGCGCGCGGCAGCCAGGAGGGAATTCAGCGCCCCAGCGTCGCCGCGCTCGAAGCGTTGCACGGCGCGGCGCAAGCCATCGGAGGCGTCCTCGAAATAGGGAATCCCAGGACCGCCGTGCCGGCGCGTCACGCAGGTGGCGCCGGCCGGGATGAACGCCTCGCGGCCGGCCACCTGGAACGCCACCCACCCCATGGAGACGCGCAATACGCCGTCGCCCTTTTCATCGACGTTGAGGGTATATTCGCAGCCCAGATCTACCGCGCGCGCGGAGGGGGTCTCCACCACGAACTGGCGTGCCGGCGCCCAGATGAAGGCATGCAATTCGCCGCGTTCGAGGGCGAGCCGCTTGCCGCCGGCGGTGCGCAACACCGAGTTGGCCGCCAGGTCCACGCGGCCGATCCTGGCGGCTTCCAGGCGCACCGCCGTATTGCCGGTACGCACCGTTTGCCCCTGGCGGAGGTTGGCCCCGGCCACCTGCCATGCGGTGGTCCGCTCCCCCGGCGTCACCATCAGCGCCAGTCCCGCCGCGGCGGCGATCAACGCCGCCGCCAATGCCCACCGTGCGCGCGACGGACGCGGGTGCCGGCGATGCCGGTAGCGTAGCGGCGCGAGCGTCCGTTCGAGGCGCGCCACTTCCAGGTCCGGCGGACCGGAACCGTCCCACAAATAGTCGTCGTTCATTTCGCCTCCAGCAATTCGCGCAGCATTTTCATTCCGCGACACAGGTTGACGCGCACCGAATCCGGCGTGAGCCCGGTTTGCGCCGCAATCTCCGGTCCGGTCATGCCTTCCACGAGGCGCAGAATCAGGGTTTCGACGGAGTGCGAACGTCTTTCTATCAGCCTGACGAGTCTGCTCCAGCGGAGCCCCGCGGTTACGCAGCCACAATTCTGCGAAGCCGCACTCGCGGTAATCATCGACGCCGCTGTGCGGGAGACTGAGTTTGTGCTTTGCGCCCGGGGCATCGCGGTGCGCAAAGAGATCGCACCTGAAATAACGACCATCCAGTGCAACCCGGATCAGCTCCGTAATCTCGTCAGGTCCCTGACCTGACGGTCAACGCTGTTCACTCCGAACCATCAGGAGACGAGGTTTTCCTGAATGTCCGCCCCGAACAGGACGGCGTCATTCTGGAGGTAAGGGATCAAGCTAGAGGATCATTCGTCAGCCAGGTTCTGAGACGATTCTTCGGCTCGCACCGGGGAACGACAGGCGCTGGTCTCGCCGGTCTCGCCGCTGCCTACGAGATCGTCCGCCAGCACGGTGGTAGAATTGAGGCGAAAGTCAACGTCAGGAAAGGATTCGAGTTCTCGGTGTGGCTACCGCTACGCCGGAACTGCGAAAATGGCAATTGGCAAGGTGCAGGTGGTGGAGGACGATGACAGCCTCCGGAGGGTCACCCAACTTCACCTTGAGAAGCTGGGATTCAATACTACCGCAACCGTCGACGCGGAATAGGCGTTGCGGATTATGGGGGAGTCGCCTTACGACGTTCTGCTGACGGATTTCCACCTGCCAGGGATGTCCGGCGTCGACCTGCTGAAGCGGGTCAAGATGGAACATCCCGACACGATCGTCATCGTCATCACCGCATTTGGCACAGTCGCCAGCGCGGTCGAAGCCATGAAATCAGGGGCTTACGACTATATTACGAAGCCCCTCCACCACCAGGAATTAGGACCTGTATTACCGGCTTGCCGTGGTGCCGATTGAGATAGCGGCCGTCCGATATTCTCGAGTTGGTGCAGCACTTCTTCGAGGTGGGCAAACAGAAGCACTCGCGGCCGAGCCTCAGATTGCCGCCGGATTTGCTGCCCGCGTTTAGCGCCTATCGCTGGCCCGGAAACGTCCGTCAGGTGGAGAACCTGATCGAACGCCTGATTGTGCTTTGTGACGGGAACGAAATCACATTAGACGATCTGCCGGCGCCGATGCGGGCCGCGGCGGTTTCTGACGACCTGATTCGCATCGAACTTCCACAGTAGGGCTTGGACCTCGAGGCTGTCGAGAAGGAACTCATCACAAAAGCGCTCCACAAGTTCGATGGAAACCAGACCCGTGCGGCGGCCTACCTGAACCTCAGCCGCAAAACTTTTTTGTATCGCCTGGACAAATTCGGCATCATTGGCGTGCCGCGGTTAGGTGCAGGCGCCGTCAGAGAGGCCGTTGACGAGTCTACGTAGATAACCAGCAGTCCGACTGGTCTGGTTTCTCCACAGCTATGTTCCGAGGTCGGGCAGTTCGCGCCGACTCTGTACGTTCTGAACCGCCGCGCGCAAAGGGGATTCGCATTGTCGTCACCCGCCGGCGGTTCTGGAATATCTTTGCTGAATGCCACCAGCGTGTCCGATCGGCCGGCCGCCTCCACCTCCACCGCAACTGAGTGCATGACGAGAGGCGAACTCATCAGCCGCCATGATGAGGCAGTCGCCAAATGCGCCGCGACGACGAAACATGAGGAAGACACCGCAAAAGCACTGTTCGCCGCCGTTCACGAACTTAAGAACCCGATTAGCAGCATTATCGGCTCATGCGAGTACCTGGCGGAATACTCTCCGGAGAACCTGGAGCCCGAGCAACGGGAAATGATCGATGGAATTGCGATGTCGGCGCGGACCCTGCTTCAGCTTTCCGGCAGACTCCTGCAACTTTGCGGAGTAAGTGGGCGACCCGCAGCGGACGGCACCGCGACGCCGGCAGAGGACGAAAATCCCACCCCAAATGGAGGTTCAGATGCGGATGCTTAGTTCGAGCGGTAGATTTGTTGTGGCTGCGGTGTGTATGCTCTCGCCCGCAACCCTGTTCGCCCAGCCGG
>JAPKZC010000331.1:20261-24280 GCA_026394025.1 Candidatus Solibacter sp. | reverse complement strand
GGCCGAGACGACGAACTTGATGGTGGCCCCCTTGGCCACGGCGCCGGACCACTGCACGTCCAGATCGGCCTCCATCTCTTCGCCGGCGCTGACGATTCCGGGGTCTCTGCCGTTGAGGATCACTTGCGTATTGTTGCCCGGCAGGCCGAAGGTGGAACGAAAGGTCGCGACGTCGCTGGGCTTGATGTTGCTGCGCCCGGCGATGGCGACGCTCTGGCCGGTACCGTCGAAGTTGCTATTCCAGAGCGGCGTCAGGTTGTAGATGGCGGCGAAATCGTATGGGCTGAGCCCGTGCGCGCCGTTCGAGAGATTAGTGGCCGGGGCGGCCGTGTGGCCCAGCATCTGGTGCAGCGGCTGATGGCGAAAATCGTGTGTTCCGGCCACGCCTGCGATCAGCGGAGCCAGGGCTTCGGGGATCGCCAGGTCCATCGAGTTGGCCAGGTGGCGCTCGCCCGAGACCTCATACTCGCGGATCTCGGTGCGGAACGCCTGTTCCACCTGGCTCGCGGTGCCGCTGAATTCCAGGGTGCGGCGGCCGCGGCCGATCGTGTCCACTCGGAAACCGCTGTCCTGGAGCCACCAGACCACTGCGTCGAGATCCTGCTGGGCGGGGCCGAAACGCTCGCCGAACTGTTCCGGAGTCAGCCATTGCTGGAAGCGAGGGGAGGCGGAATCGTGCTGATCCGCCAGAAGCTGTTCGAGCGCCGCCTCTTGTTCCGGGCTGCTGGAGAGCTGCATCTGGATTCGTTCCATGGGCAGGTCCGCGGCGGCGCGCCCGAGGTCGCGGCCGGTTCGGGTGAGGGGATGAGTGGTACGGCCCAAGCGGGTAAGGCGCGTGCTATCGACGCGCTGGTTGATGCGCGGCCGCTGCTGGGCCGTGACCACACCTGCTAAGGCGAAGATCAGTAGAAATGAGGCGCTGCCGAATTTGGACAAGGATTATCCTTTTTCTATGGACACCTCCATATCGGCCGAAGTATTACTTTCGTTAACCTAAAGTTGGGATGGGGCTGCGCTGCACCCTACTGCGTCACTTTGACGACGAAGTAAGTGAACTGTTTGCCCGCGTCCAGCTTCACTTGGTGGGCGACTTTCGCGGGGATGGTCACCGCGTCGCCGGCGGCGAGTTTCTTCTCCGTGCCGCCTTTGATGGAGGCGGCGCGCATTTCGTTGGGCGCCGTGGTCTTCCCGTCCACCAGCTCACCGCCCACCACCAGCGTGGCTTCGCCGCTTTGGACGATGAACAGGTCGGCCTGCGTGGCGTGGTATTCGGCCTCGCCGGGGCCTTCGCGATGGGCCACCATGAAGCTGTAGTTACCGAAACTGGCGATGGTCTCGAAGGCGGCCTTTTGGGCGTTCATCTTGGGCGCCAGGGTTTTGCTGAAGCCTTTCAGCTCGGCCGATTTCCAGAGGTGAAAGCCGGGCGGATCGCCCGCGGGTAGGGCAAAGCCGGCCAGAAGTAGGGCAAGCGCAAGTGGTTTCATGCAGTCACGGTACCACGAGTTGCGCGCCCGCGCGCCGCGTCTAGCGTACCGTTAGGTTGATCGGCGCGCTGCTGGAACCGTCCACCACCACCGCCAGATTCACCAGGACGCCGCCGTAGCCCTGCGTCAGGAAGAAGGTAATCTGCGTCTGTCCGTTGGCTGCCGGGGTAATGCTCTGCACCGGCATCGATTGGCCGTTGACCGTCACCTGCAAACGGCCCGGATTGCCCAGCACGGCCGGGTCCAGCCCGGAGACGTACACATTGACCACGTCCTGCGAGAACGCGGGGTGGGCCGCGTCGTAAGCCACGCCGCTGGCATTAGTGACGCCCTGGATGGCGGGCGGCGGAACATCGATCTGCACCGCCATTGGGTTGGCCGCGATGTTGCCGTTATACAGCCGCAGGGTGGCGGTTCCGGCCGGGAAATTCGCCGGGATGAAGAAATTGACCTGCCCCGGCGTCGCTCCGTTGAGCTGTAGCGTCATCGGCTGGTCCCCTAACGTCACCTGCACGTTGGATGGAACGTTCGCCAGATTGACGCCGTAAATGGCGGCGTACACTCCGGGGTATATGGTCTGTTGCGCGGTGTTGGCGTTGGCTACCGCGCTGATCACCGGCAGGCTGGCGTTCCTGGGCAGCACCTGGAAGGCATTGGACTGAGAAAGCACTTCGAAACCTGAGATCACGCTGACTTCGGAACTGCCTGCAACGGCGTCGGCGGCGACCGAGATATTCGCCACCAGGTGGTTGGGGCTGAGCACCCACACGCGCTGTACCGTGATGTCGCCGGAACCGAAACCGATCGTTACCTGGCCGTCCACGAAGGCCGTGTTCTGCGTCGTGATGTCGACCATTCCGGTGGATCCGGCCGGTAGGGAAGCGAGGCTCAGCCTTTGAATCTGCGGTGTGCCACCGTTTGGATAAGAGTACGTAGGCGGGCTGTTCAGCGAGGCGAACGTGGAATTCTGCCCGTCGCCGTTATACACCATGATCTGCACCACTTGCCCGCCGCCGCCGTCCGGCGGCACCACCGTCAGGGAGCCTTGCAGGTCGTTGCCGCTGAACGCGGTGGACCGCACCGCCTGTATGCCGTCGAAGTAAACCAGGCTGTCGCCGCCGAAGTTGCTGCCGGTCACGGTCACGCTGCCGTCGAAGTTGGATCTTGCCGACGCGATTGCCGGGGCCGGCCGTTTCACCAGGTTGATGGCCTGCGGCATCACAAAAATGTCGTTGGCGTAATTGAGGACGAGGTGCCGCGGGCCCGTGCCGGCAAAAATCGGCATTCCGAAATAGAGCCACAGAGCGCGTCCCGCGGGGTCGTTGTAGACTCTCAGATAATCGCCGCTGGCGGTTCCGAAACCACCCAGTATGGTCGCCGATTGCGCCACCGGCGCATCGCCGGAGTTGGCTCGCACTTCGAGGAACATCCCCGCCTGGGTATTGTTCGCGTAGGAACCGACTTCCGTGATTGTACGGTGAAGTTCTGACCAGTAGTCACGCTGCCTCGCGCCACGGCGAGCGACGTGGCCTGCCGCGGATCGGTCGTGTTGGGGTAGAACACCGTGCCGAAGACACCGTTGGGGAGAAACTGCGCGCCGTTCTGATCCTGCGGCGGGCGCAGCCCGGTGCCGTCCGCGGGGACCGCGTCGGGCGGGAGCGGGTGGACGTAGAGCAGGTAGTTGCCGGCGGGAATGCCATCGATGCGGTACGTGCCATCGGGATTGGTGAGGCTGCTGATGGCGGCTCCCGTGGGGCTTATCGCGACTACCGACGCCAGCGAAACCGCGCCGCCGTTGCCGAATCGCACGGTGCCCGTAATCGTACCGAAGTTGTTCTGCCACCCGGCCGGGCCGTAGAGCATGTTGATGGCGGCCACATCGTCGGCATCGAAGGGCTTGGCTCGCGAGGTATTGCGCAGCACGTCCTGCGACATGGCGCTTCCGGTCCAGGTGTGTTGCAGGCCCAGTGCGTGGCCCACTTCGTGAACCGCCGTGGTGAAGAAGGCTTCCAGGTAGCTTGGCCCCGCGCCGTTGCCGGTGTTGTTGGAGAGAATCACGACGCCGCGCACGATGGTGGCGCCGTTGGAACTCGGGCCGCCCATGCCATACAGGCCGGGGGGCAGTTCCTGGAAGACCACGTCGCCCCCGGGCGCGGTGGAACGCTGGCCGTCGGTTTCGAGGCCGCCCAACGCCACGCGCAGGTTCGGCGAACTCACCGAGTCCCACGCTGCCAGCGCCTGTTTTACCTGTCCCAGTAGCGAGCCGAAGCTATCGCCGGGGGCGTAAACCGCCGGACCCTGGTCGCTGACAAAAAAGCTGACCGTGCCCCCGGCCCGGATGTTGAACTTCTCCTGCTGGAGCGTGAAGGGGCCGGTGCGCCCGCCGGCGAGGTAGTGTACGTAGTGGTAGTAGGCTTGGGCCGGAACTCCCAGTGCAAGCGCCATGGCGGCGAGCCGGGCCAGTCGCGTCGTGCGCATCATTTCACCCCGCCTTGCGTTCCCAGGGCGGCGATGCGAGATCGCAGCGCGCTCAAT
>JAPKZC010000331.1:15617-20206 GCA_026394025.1 Candidatus Solibacter sp. | reverse complement strand
GAAAACAATCCCTGCGTCAGGCCGGTGATCCAGGTTATCCCGCTCTTGCTGGTCCACAGGAAGAACACGAACTCGTCGCCCTGGTTCAGCACGGGCGAACCGGAGAAACTCTGGTGCAGCCCTTTCACCGAGCCCCCCGGAGTCATGACTTCCACGGAATTCCGGGTGGCGCCCTTGAACTGCTCGCTGACTTGAATCTGATAATGCGTATAGATGACGGAGCCGGTGAAGGCGGCCCAGGAAGCAGTGACCTTTCCCCGGACGATACTGGTGCTCCGCGTGATCATGTCGTCGAGCGATAACCGTTCCAAGGTGGCGCACTGGAGCGGCAAGACGCATGAGGTCACCGCCATCGCGAGAATGAGGCACCGCTTCACGCGGACCATAAGAGCAGGTGACATGCCACTTAATCCTATTGATAAAAAAGGAGTTAAGGTGCCCAAGGCTCGTAGTCTGTTCCCCTGTGACACAGCTTTGGGACAGCCTGTCCCAGCTTTTCAGCTTTTGCCCGGGCGCACGATCAGCATTGGCACGTCCAGATGATGCCTCACCGGACTGATGGTGGTGCCGAAGATCAGGTCCTTCAATCCGCCGTGGCCGTGTGCAGCCATGATGACCAGGTCGGGGTGGATCTCGCTGGCGTAACGCAGGATTTCCTTCGTGGGCGAGGCCGAATGCGCGATCGCTGTCTCCACGCTAACCCCTTGATCGCGCAGGGATTGAGCGATGCGTTCGAGGTACTGCTCGCCCAACTCCACCTCTGCCGTGGATGCCGCCTGCCCGTACACCTGGCTGGTCACGCCTTCCTCCACATGCAGCAGATAGATGCGGGCCCCGTACAACTTGCCCATGGCGGCGGCGTGGCTCACCGCCAAGCGGTCCAGCACCGTATGGTCCAGCGGCACCAGGATCCGATGATACACAGGCGCGGCGATTTCCGCCCCTGCCGGCTCGGGCAACGACACCGGCGCCCGCCCGTACTTGCGCGTCCACCGACTCATCAGCGGCTCCATCGTAACCCATCCGAGCAGCAACAGGAAGCCCGCCGAAACCGGGATCACCGCGATCCACACCACCGTCTTCCACTCGCCGGCCGCCACCAGCCACCCGGCGATCGCCATTCCAGCCAGCCGCAAATTCAACGCGATGATGATGGCTGCGGTGAGCCACGCCAGCACCCGTACCCACAGTTTGTTCGCGAACGCGCCCATGCGCTCGCCGTCGCTGGTGAAGTGGATCAGCGGGATCACCGCGAACGGCAGTTGCATACTCAGAATCACCTGGCTCAGAATCAGCATCTGGTACGTCGCCTTATCGCCGGCGTACCAGATGGTGAACGCGGCCGGTGCCACGGCCAGGCTGCGCGTCAGCAACCGGCGCAGCCAGGGACGCATACGGAAGTTGAGATAACCTTCCATCACGATCTGCCCCGCCATGGTCCCGGTGAGCGTGGAAGATTGTCCCGAGGCCAAGAGCGCCACTGCGAAGAGCACGCCCGCCGCGCCGGTCCCCAGCAGCGGCGCCAGCAGCAGATGCGCCTGCTGAATTTCCGTCACCACGATGTGGCGCTTGAAGAACACCGCGGCCGCCATCACCAGGATGGCCGCGTTCACCAGCAGCGCGCCGTTCAGCGCCACCACGCTATCGATCAGGTTGTACCGGCAGGCCGTCCGTTTTGCGGCCTCGGTGAAGCCGATTTGCCGCGTCTGCACCAGCGCCGAATGCAGGTAGAGATTGTGCGGCATCACGGTGGCGCCAATCATCCCGATGGCCACGTACAGGCTGTCCCTGTTGAGGCTCGGGGCCAATCCGGTGAGCAGTTCGCTCACCGCCGGTTTGGCCAGGAAGATCTCCACGCCGAAGCAGGCCGCCATCACCGTGATTAGCGCCAATATCACGGCCTCGATCGTACGGATGCCGAAGCTCTGGAACCAGAGCAACAGCAGAGTATCGAAGGAAGTGATCAGCACGCCGGCCAGCAGCGGAATATGGAACAGCAGGTTGAGCCCGATAGCCGCCCCGATGACTTCCGCCAGATCGCAGGCCGCGATAGCGATTTCGCACAGCGCCCACAGCGCCAGGTTGACCACCCGCGGATAGGTTTCCCGGCATGCCTGCGCCAGGTCGCGCCCGCGCACGATGCCGAGGCGCGCGCTCAGCGTCTGCAACAACACCGCCATGAGGTTGGACATCACCAGCACCCAGAGCAGCGAGTACCCGAAACGCGCGCCGCCCTCCAGGTCCGTGGCCCAGTTGCCCGGGTCCATATAGCCTACGCTCACCAGGTAGGCCGGACCGGCGAACGCGAACATGCGCTTCCAGAAGGACACCTGCGAGGTGCCGACGCTGGAGTGCACATCCGATAGGGAGCGCAACTCTTCCCCTTGTTGTCTTGAAGACAGCATGAACTTAACTATAGTTAAGCTGAGTTGGAAGCGCAACTCCACCGCCTGATTTGGTACTGATCTTCACCCACCGGTCCCAGCCCCCGATGGTAGCGATGACCGTTATGTCTGCGAGTGTTCGCGAGCAGCCGAGCGGTTGAGGGGAGAAGGGGGGCGCACTTAGCCGCTGCATGCCGTATCCCCAGACTCGCCGCTGAAACTGCAGCCCAGTGCGCCCATTCGCACCGGCGAAACCGCGAACAATCGAAAGTCCCCGTGTGTAACTGCCACGTCCGTCGCATTTCATTGGCTGTGAACCGGCGTCAGCAAGAACTGCCTGGGCCACTTGAGCGTATCGTCGTGTCGTAGAAGTAGTAAAACTCGCGCGTCCGCACAGCGGGTTCAAGCCGCCGGCAGAGTATAGGTCCGTAGCAACCGCGCATATTCGCTACGATTCGGTCCGGAGCCGTGGGCCAGGTTCGGCAGATAAACCTGCTCCTCGCCGCCGGCCTTGTGGAATAGAGGAGTCGCGATTCCCACCCAGGCAAACACCGGTTGCGTGGTCACGACGACCAGCACCTGAGTGCGCGCGGCGGCTTCCCCCGTGCGCCCTCCGAGTTCGCCTATGCCGCCCTTTGCGGGTTTCTTCAGCGCCAGGCGGTTCTGCCACTCCTGGCGCAGATCCGACGCGGTGAGGCCCGCTTGATCGAAGATGCGGTGGAACGCCGTTTCCTTCATCCACCAGACCTTCATGAAGACCCCGAAAACAATGGGAAAATCGAGCCTGTAGAGCAATGTTCCCGAAGGAAGCTGTTCCTTCGCCGGCCTGCCGTCGAAGGAAAGGTCTACATCGTAGCTGATCCGGCGGTTGATCTGGTACCGGACATTATCCCACTCGTACTCTTGGTTCAGCATCACGGGTAAGTCTACACCCAACACAGGTGAGAAGGGTAGGACCGCGCCAGCATCCCCAGCATCCGGAGGCAACCCCGGCTACGGCACCATCACGATGGGGGCGCGCCAGAAGGCGAACTTCTGGCCCTGCGGATCGAGCACGCTTACCTGGCAGGTGTACCGGCCCGGCTGCAACTTGCCCAGCGGCACGCTGAAGCGTATCGGGAGGGCCTTGGTCTTGGCATCCAGTCCTTCGGTGATCTGTAGCGGCGCGGTTTCGAACGCCTTCACCTTGCCGCGATAGAAACTCACGCTGGCCACCAGCGGTTGCGTGGTCTGCGCCTCGGGCTGGTAGGCTTGCAGGAACACGAACATGTCCTGCTCCTTCTTGAATACGCGCGTCACGCTGGGTACCAGTTTCTGATTGTCCTGCACCAAAGGGTTCTGGGCGATGAGCCTCTTGTCGCGCTCCGCCGTGGCCAGCACCGTGTTGAGATTCTGCCGCTGATTGCTCAGCACCACGCTCGAAATCGGCAGGTACTTCACTTGCGTAGTCAGATCCGGAACCACGAACTTGGTTTCGAACGTCCCCATCTTGCCGGTTTCGTTTTCGCGCGTGAGGAATTTCAGCGTGTAACTGCCCGGCGGCAGGGTGAAGCCGGTGTCGTACGCCAGCGTGCGCTTGGAGAGTTGGCCCACCGTCTCGCCCTTCAGTTTGATCTCCTGGTAATCGCGCACGTTGCCCTGCACCGCGCCCTTGGAATCGCGCACTTCGCCGATGAAGTCGAGCTTGGTGCTCTCCACTCCTTTGCCGTGGGCCAGTTCCAATTCCGAACCCGGAATCTTTACCGTGACGNNNNTTCCGAACCCGGAATCTTTACCGTGACGGGAACGAAATAGCGGTCGCGCGCCATCCGGAAGTAGTCCACTTCCAGCGCCACCGTGAGGTCGGTCATCGGGTCCCCCAGCATCAGCGCTTCCTGCAACTGGCGTTCCTTGTCCGTAGAATTGAATTTGCCGAATTCCTTACCCGCGAAGTACCCCTGCCGGTAGTCGATCTTGCCGATCCTGGCCTGAAGCTCCGCGGCCAGCTGCAATTTGATACGCCGGTAGCGGCCGTCCAGCTTCTCATTGGCGCTGTAGTAGCCCAGGATGTAGTAACTGGAGATTTCCTTTTGCGCCTGCACGATTCCCATGCCGAGATCGTTGTTATCAATCAGCGCCTTGCCGCCGGTGTCCGCGGCCAGCGTATAGAGCGTCTCCTGCGACCCCTGGGAACTGGATTGTTGCGCGCGCGCCGAACTGCCGGTG
>JAPKZC010000331.1:0-15551 GCA_026394025.1 Candidatus Solibacter sp. | reverse complement strand
TTGGTGGCATCGCCCAAAGGCGCCGTCGCCACCAGGCCGCGCGCGTCGATCGGGAAGAAGGCCACGTTGTTGCGGATCGCCGCGTTGATGGTGCCGCGCAATTGGGCTTCGTTGTCCACCCCCGTCTTGCTCACTCCGCTGGCGAAATAGACCAGAGCTTTCTTCTCGGGCAGGGCGCCCAGCATACGCGCCGCCGATTCCAGCGCCGCCAGTTTGCGGTCCGTATTGAAGATGTTGAATTCGGTGTCGTCGGCGGTGTACGCCGCGCCCGTGTCTTCCTCGTTTTCCGCGCCGGTGGAGCCGTCCGCTGCCAGATCGCTGCCCTCGCCGATGGTCAGGCCTTTGAACACCTTGGCCAGCGCGTCGCGATCGTCGGTGAAATCCTGCAGCACCTTCAAGTCGCTTGAAAATGTCATGATCGCCATCAGGTCGGAGGGCGTCATCTGCGTCTTCAGGAACTTTTGGGCGGCCGTCTGCGCGCGAATCTGGTCCTGTATCGGCATGCTGGTCATGTCGAAGAACATCACCAGCAGGCGCCGGTCCTGGTATTTGACTTCACCGGGCTTAGAGGGAGCAATCTGGTTGGCGGTGACGGACTTCACGACCGCGGCCGGGGGCGTTGCCGGTGCGCCCGGCGCCGTGGGCGCGGGTGCAGGCGCCGGAGCCCTGGCCGGCACCGCTTCCGGAGTCGCGGTTTCTTCCAGTTCCTGAAACTGGAAGACCTTGATGTCCTGTTTCTTGCCGTCTTCGGTGATATTGAAGTCGGCCGGCTTCAGACCTTTGATGGGCTTTCCGCTTTTGTCCTTCACGGAGACATCGACCACTACCAATTGGGTGGTAGCCCCGAACTTGACCACGCTTTTGGGCGGCGCGGGCGCCGCCGTCCGCGCGGGCTGTTGCGTCTGTGGCGGCTGCGCCGAAACTACCAGCAGCCCGCTCAAAAGTGTCGCGATAATGGCGCGCATAATCTGAAATCTTCCTTCGGTGGCAATGCGCGGGTTCTGGCCCCGCCCTACCTTAGAATCGGAAACGCAGCGTGGCCGTGAGGCTGCGCATGCTACTCGGACTGGATAGCAACCCCAGGCTGTTGCTCCCGATAGTGGTGTTGAAACTGCGGAAGGTCACGTGGTTGAGCGCGTTCTGCGCCTCGAAGCGCAGATCGATGTTCTTGCGCTCGGTCACCCGGAAGTTGCGGCCCAGCGACCCGTTGAGGCTGAACTGTGTGGGCCCGGTGATGGTGTTGCGTCCCGCGTTGCCCCATTGCCCCACCACCGGAGCGGTGAACGCCAGGAAGTTGAACGGCTGGCCCGCCGGCGTGTCGCTCACGGCCAACCCCGTCGCGTTCGCGCGCAGGCTGCCCGTGATGCCGGTGCCCGTCGTCGTGGAGCGCGTGCCGCCCATCGTCGGGGTCAAGGGCGATCCGCTCGATAAGCCGATGTTGTTGGTCAGGGTCCAGCCTTTCAGCAATGCGCCCTTCCACCCGTTCACCAGCGTGCCGCCGCCCCGGCCCACGCCAGAGCTGTACTGCCAGCTCATATTGAGCGCGTGAGTCCGGCTGCCGGCCGAAACAGCCCGCTCGGCCGAAGTGTCCAGGTAGTTCTGCGCCTGCACCGCATTGTCGATGGCCTTGGAAAAGACATAGTTCGCGTTGGCCGATACGCCGTTGCGGAAGCGCCGCATCAGTTGGAACGATGCGCCGTGATAAATCGAGTTTCCGTTCGACTGCTCGTATAGATAACCCGAGGCGAGTCCATTCGCCTTGGCTCCCGACGGCGCCGAATTCGGCAGAATCGTCTGGTCGAGTCCGGTTCCCTTCGTACCGTTATATGTGATGGTACCCGCCAGCGAATGTCCCAGATCCTGCTGCACGGAGATCTGCCACATCTGCGCGTAGCCGATGCGGTAGTTGGGGTCGATGGCGTAGGTGTTGGTGTACTGTGTATTCGCCGGAACGATGAACCCGTTCTGCAGGGTCAGCGGATTCGCCGGCGAACTGGCGATGCTCAGGGTCTGCGCGAAGGGCGGTTGCTGCGCCATATTGTTGGCGATGGTGTTGTACACCGAACTGTTGTAATAGGTGCCGTAGCCGCCGCGCACCACTATGGATTTCTTGGGAATAGGCCGCCACGCGAAACCGATGCGCGGAGAAATGTTGTTCTTGTCGGGTCTGATAAGCGATGACGGCAGGGCTCCCGAGTACGGACCCGATTGTCCGGGCAGGACCTGCGCGATGGCGGCGTATCCTGGCGCTACGTCCAGATTCACCAGGCGGTTGTACAACTCCGTGATGGGCGTGCCGTAGTCCCAACGGATGCCGAAGTTGAGCGAGAACTTCTGGCTCAAGCGCCAGTCGTCGGTCATGTAGACGTCGTAGTTCGCCGTGCGGAAATAGAGGTTGCTGTTGCCGTAGCGCAAGGAACTGGTGTCCTGCCGGCCGATCAGGAAACTGGCGAAATCGAAACCCGTTCCCGACGCCGCTACGCCGTTCACCAGGTTGGCGGTGCTGGCCCCGGTGAAGGTGAATTGGCCGCGCGCGTTGGGGTCGCTGGCCCGGTTGATCTGCTGGCGGCGGTAGTCCACGCCGAACGTCATGTTGTGCACGCCATGCACCCAAATCAGGCTCTCGCCCACCCCGCTGGTCTGGTTGCGGGTCAACGAACTCGCGCCGTCGCTGAGCCCGGCGTAGTTGGTGAAGGAAAGGTTCGGCGGACCCCAGTTCTGCGGGGCCTGCGACGTGCCCGTGATGCCCAGCGCCGCCGCCACGTTCTCCTTATAAGCGAAGAACGGCGAGGAGAGGTTGCGCGACCGGCTGAAGTTATAACGTAGATTGCTAATCACCTTGGAGGTGAAGTTGTGGCCCCAGGACACGTTCGCCGTGATGTTGCGACCGGCGCCGGTGTCCACGAAATTGAAGATATTGGGCGTTGTGTTATTGCTGCCCATGTAGCCGACGCCGCCGTTCAACCGGTCCTTCCGGCTGATGGTCTGGTTGAGGCGCGCATTCAGGTTGTCGCTATTGCTCACCGTGGTGATGGGCGCCTGGTAGTTGTACTTATAGCCGGGGGCGTTGGGGTTCGGATAGTATTTCAGCAACCCCAGCGATGCCGTGTTAATGCGGTTGGCCGGGATCACGTTGCCCGGGAACGGACTCGCCGTCAGGGGATCGTAAATCGTCACCGGACCCTGCGCGCCAATCGACTGCGAAAAATCTCCCGCGCGTTCCAGCAGCGTAGGCATGGTCTGCGTACTGCTGGTGCCGTTGCGGGTGCGCGCCATCTGGTAGTTGAGGGTGAACGTGCCCTTCTGTCCGGAGAGCAGTTTGGGGATCTTCAACGGTCCGCCCAACATGAAACTGCCGCGCCCCTTGGCGTATGCCGGCTTAGCGGTCTCCTGGCCGTTGATGCTGTAGCTGCGCGCGTCCAGCGCCGAGTTATCCAGGGAGAACGAAGCGTTGGCGTTAATTCGCATACGCTGGTCCCTCCGCCCATTGCCGAATGACGCGACTCCGGCGCGTCCCATGGGCCCGCCGCGTCCCGCGCCCGGACCCTCGCCGCCTCGTCCACCGCGCCCACCGCCGGGACCGCCGCCGCCGGGCATTCCGCCGCCACGTCCGCCGAACCCTCCGCCGGGCATTCCGCCGCCACCACGTCCGCCCGCCATGCCTCCGGGACCACCACGCCCGCCGCCCGGGCCGCCGCGTCCGCCCATCTGCTGGGCGCCGCCGGCGCCGTCACCACCCGGAGCGCCCATGCCGCCCATGCCGTTCATCCCGTTCATGCCGTCGGGGCCACCCATGCCGCCCATGCCGTCCATGCGGCCGCCCGGACCGCCGAACCAATCGTTCATCCCCGGCATATCGAGCCCGCGGCTGACGCTGCCGCTGACCAGCAGCGAGGGGTCGGCGCTATTGCTCAAATCGGCCATCTCGCTGGCCGCCAGTCCGGTCTCCGTTGCCGCCGCCAGATCGCCCGAGGAATTCACGTCCACGCGCTGGAAGCCGGCGGCTTCCCGCAGCGAAGGCCGTCCGTTGGCGCCGGTCTGGCCGCGTGCGTCTTGCGTGCCGCGTCCCGCATTCGCCTGTTGGCCGCGTCCCGCGCTGCCGTTCGCTGCCGGTTTGGGCGCCGCTGCCGCGGCCGTCTGAGTTTTCACCGGCGCCGGCGCCGCCGCGGTTGCCTTTTCCGGGGCCGCCACAGGGGCCGCCATGGCGCTCAGCGGCAGGAACTTGAGATTCCATTCCGGTGCGGGCGCGTCGAACGCGATTCCCACTTCATTCGAGAGCTTGGCGAAGCCCAGCATCTCGACCTCGATCGTCCATGAACCGTCGGAAAGGTCGGCGAATGAATACCGGCCATTCTCATCGGTGGTGGTGACGTGTTTCTTGTCGCCTTTGGTTGCCGTAACAGATGCGCCGGGGACCGGGAGTCCGCCGGATTTGACCGTGCCGTGATACTCCGCGGCCATCAGGCCGGCGACGGTAATCCAGACGGCCAGAAGCCGGCCGAGATGAGTGTGGATCCGATTCAGTGCCATGAGATGCTGACTGGTAGGCGAAGTCCCGGCCGCGAATGTTACCCCGCGGAGAAGTCAATCACGCTCAAAATAAATTGGAACTTCTTAATAATAAAGGGGAAAGATGCTGACGAGGCGTATTGGTCGATTGGGCAACTTACAACTGGTTCGGGGTGTGAACGCGATACCCTCTAGGTCTACGACCGGATGACTAGTTGCCCGCAGAAGACTGCTCCCTCACAGTCGCGGCTCGGATCGGAGCCACGACCGTAAGGGAGTGGTTTCCGGCAGGAGAAAGACACTTCGCGGTCAGAATACTAGCCCACTTTGTATCCTTCCCAGCGAGCCACCACGGCGCTTGCCAGGCAGTTTCCCAGCACGTTAACCGACGTGCGCGCCATGTCGAGCACGGCATCCACACCCAGCAAAATGGCAAACCCTTCCACCGGCAGGTGGAAGGCAGTCAGGGTGCCGGCCAGAATCACGAGGGCCGCGCGCGGCACTCCGGCGACGCCTTTACTGGTCAGCATGAGGGTCAACATCATCACCAACTGCTGGCCCAACGTCATGTGCACGCTGGCGGCTTGCGCCACAAACATGGAGGCCATGGAGAGATACAGCGTGGACCCGTCCAGATTGAAGCTGTAGCCGGTGGGAATCACGAAGCCCACGATGTGCTTGGGCACGCCGAACTGTTCCATGTTCTCCAGCGCCAGCGGCAGCGCGGCCTCGCTGCTCGCCGTGGAGAACGCGATCAGGAACGGCTCGCGCACTGCCCGGTAAAACCCGCCCAACGGAATCCGCGCGATGATCACCACTGCCCCCAGCACCAGCACCACGAACAGCGCGAGCGAGGCATACATGGTGACGATCAGCTTGCCCAATCCGAACAGCACCGCGACGCCTTTGCTTCCCACGGTGACGGCGAGAGCGGCCCCCACGCCGAGCGGCGCCAGGTACATCACGTACTTCGTGTAACGGAACATGACTTCGGCCAGCGAGGCGCAGAACGCGACCACGGGCGCGGCCTTGGCGCCGATGGCCGAACAGGCGGCGCCGAACAGGAAGGCGAACACCACTACCTGTAGGACATCGTTGCGTGCCATGGCGTCCATAATGCTTGCCGGGAAGGTGTGCTCCACTACCGCGGCTAGGGTGGTCGGGGCCGCGGGGGCAAGCGCGTCGGCGGCGGTGCGCGCGATCGGCACGCCTTCCCCGGGCCTCACCAGATTGACCACGCCCAGCCCGAGGAACAGCGCAAACGTGGTGACGATTTCGAAATACAAGATCGCCTTGGCCCCGATTCGCCCCATGTGCTTGATGTCGCCGCCGCCCGCGATCCCGGCCACCAGCGTGCCGAACAGCAGCGGAGCGATGATGGAGCGGATCAAGCGCAGAAACACCGTGCTCATGAGCCCGAGCTGTTTGGCAAATTCGGGCGCGAAGATGCCCAGCGCCACGCCGGCGGCCATGCCGATAAAGATCCAGGCAGTCAGCGAAATCTTCTTCATCGTTCTCCCCACTTGAGCTTCTGGCGCAGCACATCGAAGAACATCATGCGCGGCGGGCGAGTCAACAGCAGCGAATGGTGGGAACTGCGGCACACCACCACGTCGTGTTCGCGGATGGGCAAGCCTACCTGGCCGTCGATGGTAAGGTACACGCTCTCATCGGGTCCGCGCGAGGTCACGCGGACGACGCTGGTTTCCGGCACCAGCACCGGCCTGTTGGTGAGCATGTGCGGGCAGATGGGCGTCAGGCAGATAGCCGGCACCGAGGGGAATATGATCGGCCCGCCGGCGGAGAGCGAGTAGGCGGTGGAGCCGGTCGGCGTGGCAATGATCAGCCCGTCGGCCTTGTAGGCGCAGACGAACTGCTCATCCACGTAGGTATCCAGATCGATCATCCGCGCGATCGAACTCTTGGTGAGTACGGCATCGTTCAAGGCGTCAAAGCTGGCCACCACTTCGCCGGAACGTACCACCTCCGCCGTCATCAGCTTGCGCCTGGCGATGCGGTGCTCGCCGCGTAGGGCGCGCTCCAGTTCGGGGAACAGCTCTTCCACCGTGATGGCCGTGAGGAAGCCCAGCCCGCCCAGATTCACCGGAAACAGCGGGATCTCGCGCCGCCCGATGGCGCGCGCCGCCGAGAGCAGTGTGCCATCGCCGCCCAGCACGATCACCATGTCGCAGGTTTCCACCACCAGTTCCCGGGTCAGGCCGGCCACACCGCCGGCGTAGACGCCGGTCTGTTCGTCGATGCGCACCGCGATGCCGCGCTGGCGCAACCATTCGATCAGCTTGGACACGAGGCCGTCCGCGGCGGGCGAGTTCGGCTTGGAAATGATGCCGACGGTCTTAATGACGGGCATAGAGGAGAAACTCCTTGTTCCCTTCGGCGCCGGCGATGGGGCTTTCGATGATAGCAGTCTCGAATCCGTTTTCGCGCACGGCCCGTTCGACTCTTTCGCAAGCTGCCCGGTGCAATTCGGGATCGCGAACGATGCCGCCCTTGCCTACCTCGCCCTTGCCCACTTCGAACTGCGGTTTGATCAGTATAACCATTTGCCCGGCGGGCTGTAACAAGCGTGTCACCGCGGGCAGAATCAAGGTCACCGATATGAAGCTGACATCGCAGCACAAGAAGTCCACCAGCTCGCCGATGTCTTCGAAGGCGAGCGCGCGCGCGTTGATGCCTTCGTGCATCACAACCCGCGCGTCCGTGCGCAGTTTCCAATCGAGCTGCCCGGCGCCGCAATCCACCGCGTCCCCGCGAGCCGCCCCAGCCTGCAGAAGGACGTCGGTGAAGCCCCCTGTGGACGAGCCGATATCCAGACAGGTTTTCCCGGCGACGTCGAGCGCAAAATGGCGTAGCGCCCCCGCCAGCTTGAATCCGCCGCGGCTGACGTAGGGGGGACGCGAGAGCACCTCCACCGCGCAATCGTGCTCCACCGGGTGGACGGGCTTGCCGGCCTTCTGGCCGTCGACGCGCACCTCGCCGGCCATGATTAGGGCCTGCGCTTTCTCGCGCGCTTCGGCGAGACCGCGGTCGACCATCAGACGGTCCAGCCGTGTCTTCATGATTTGCGGTGGACAATCAGGTCGGCCAGCTCATGCAAGCGCAGCGCGCGGTCGCCGAACGTTCCCAGCACGGCGTGGGCGCGCTCGCACTCCTCTCTCGCCATCTGCCGCGATGCCTCCAGGCCGTAGACCGCCGGGAAGGTGATCTTGTGTTGCGCCGCATCCTTGCCCGCCGTCTTGCCGAGCGATTCCGACGACTCTTCGACGTCCAGGATGTCGTCCACAATCTGGAACGCCAGGCCGACGTGTTCGCCGTAACGGGAGAGCGCTTCATACTGCGGCTCGCTGGCGCCCGCCAGATTCGCGCCCATGCGCAGCGAGGCCCGCAGCAGCGCGCCGGTCTTCGCGCGGTGGATGGTCTCCAGCAGTTGCGCGTCGGGCGGCTTGCCCTCGCCTTCCAGATCGGCCACCTGGCCGCCGATCATGCCGCCCACCGTGCCGCTCGACAGGGCGAGTTCCGCGATCAGCCGCGTTCTGCAATAGTCCGGCGCGTCCAGTTGGGCCAGTACCTGAAAGGCCAGCGTGAGCAGCGAATCGCCGGCCAGAATTGCCATGGCGTCGCCGAAAACTTTGTGATTGGTCAGCTTCCCGCGGCGGTAATCGTCGTTGTCGAGCGCCGGCAGATCGTCGTGAATCAGCGAATACGTGTGGATCAACTCCAGCGAGCACGCCGCCGCCAGAATGCCGGAACATTCCCCGGCGATGGTGTGCGCCGCTTCGATACAGAGAATCGGCCGGATGCGCTTGCCGCCCGCGAACAGACTGTAGCGCATGGCGCGATGAATGGTTTCCGGGGGCGTCGTTTCCGGGGGGACCAGGCGGTCGAGTTCGGCATCCACCAGTCTTTGTTGCTGGGCGAGGTATTCGCGCAGGTTCATGTGGGTCAGGGTTTTTCCGGGCGGAACGGCTCGGCCGTGAGCTTGCCCGCGCCGCGGATCAGCATCTCGACGCGTGTTTCCGCGGCTTCCAATTGCTTGCGGCACGAATCGCTGAGCCCCATGCCGCGCTCGAACAGTTCCAGCGATCGCTCCAGCGCCAGGTCGCCGCCTTCCAGTTCGCGCACTACTTCTTCCAGCTCGTCGAGGCAGCTTTCGAAGGTTTCCACGGGCTTCGCGTCGCTTGGGTTTTCCGCCATCGCCTCATTCTAACTAACAATCGGCTCATGGGCGCGGCGTGAGGCATGAGATTCACCGCGGAGAGCGCGGAGACAAGCATAGGAGAGACTTGCGCGGAGGAAGCAGGGAAGTGATTGCGTGGGTCCTGGGCTCGAAGATTGCTTCAGCGTTGCGCCCAGTAGCGGGACTGCGCCTGGACCAGCAGGCCTTTCGCCTTGGCGGTGAGTTGCAGGCGGCGAAAGCCGGAGATGCGGACCGGGACGTCGGAGACGAAGCCCAGGTTGTATTGGCTGCGGAGTTCCTCCTGAATGGCCTGGAAGATCTGCTCAATGCTCAGGTTCTTCGACACCTCAAAACAACGGCCGCCGGTTTCCCGGGAGATGCGCTGGAGGACGGCCTTGCCGTCCGGCGCGCCACCGCCCATTAGAGGCCCGAGCGCGGTTCCGTACGCGTTGGCGTCGGAAAATACGACCCCGAAGATCAGGGTGCCGGCGCGCTGGGCCTCCTCGATGGCGGTGGTGGCCGGAATCTCACTGCCGGTGTCGACGCCGTCGGAAAGCACGATGAGGGCTTTGCGGCCGGTCTGCGGGCGCATGACATCGCGCGCCGCGACGGCGACGGCTTCATAGAGCAATGTGCCTCCGCCGCGCTGCAACTCCAACTGGCGAAGCGACGGTCTGTCCACCAGGGCAAGGGCGCTCTTGAGATCGTGGCGCGACGAGGTGAGCGGCTGGCGGATCTCCACCGCCATATCGAATTGCACGACGAACACGTGGTCCGTGGCTTCGCGCAGAACCTGGTCCACGAAATCGAAGCTGGCGAGACGCTCGGCATCGAGCACGCGGCGCTGGCTCATGCTGGTGTCGACCAGGAGGCCCAGGGTCAGGGGCAGATCGGTTTCGCGCGAGAAATAACGAATGCTCTGGGGGCGGCCGTCTTCCACCAGCAGGAAGTCTTCCCTCGTGAGGCCGCGCACGATCTCACCGTTCTTGCCGTACACGTTGGCCAGCAGGTTGACCACCTTCACCTCGGCGGAAAAAGTCACGTCCTGGGAGGCACACGCCACGGGGCCGGAAGCGAGCAGCCCGGCAGCCGACAGCAGAAGGCGGCGCCGGGTGGGCCCACTGGAGGCGAGTTTGCCCGGCCCTGCAATGCCGGCCGGTGGCGGACTGAAAGGTTCCCTCACTCGATTTACATGAGACGTTTACCGCGGGCCGCCGGTTTCCGCCGCGGAGGCGCGTGGGGCGCTATTTCGCTGAATAGGTTTTGGTGAAGCCGTTGCGCGCGTTGCTCACGGTGTACTTGCCATTGGACGCCACGGAGACCTTCAGCAGATTGGCCGGGCAGTTCGCCGAGGGTCCCAGGTTGGCGATCATGTCTTCCTTCGTGTTGACTTCCTTCGGCGTGCCCATGGCGAGGTGACCCTGCCAGATGTCCTCGATGCCCGGAGACTTCCTCAGGATATCGAAAACCGCCGCCGGACCACCTTTGCGGGGGCCATTGTTCATGATCGCCACGCGAGGCTGAATCGACCAGACGAACTGCGGCGAATTCGACCGGTCGAGACCGTGATGCGTGGTCTGATACAGGTCCACCGCGCCGATCATATTGGCCGGACACACGAGCTGCTTTTCGGTGTTCCAGGTAATATCGCCCAGATCGAGGAACTTGAATTTTCCGGACTTCAGCAGAAAGCCGACGCTCATGTCGTTGTCGGGGTCGGGTTCCGGTGTCGTCTTGTCTTTCCAGTCCTGGCAGAGCGCGGCATTCGGTCCGCCGCCCTTCAGGCCTTTGGTAATCCCCTTGCCGTTGGAAATGACCACCTGAATTTCGACGCCCTTGAGCGGGATGCGGTCGCCGGCTGCAAGAGCCTTGCGTTTTCCCTGGGACAACTCGAGGTAGGCCTTATAGGCCGCGGCGATGGGCGGGCGGCTGATTTCGATGGGCTCGCCGTGATCCAGGTACATTTCGATGGGAATCAACTTGGAAAGCGCAAGCATGCCGCCCACGTGGTCGCTGTGGTAGTGAGTGGTGAGCAGGATATCGATCTTCTTGAGGCCGGCCTGCTGGGTGGCGGCGAAGATTCGTTTCGCGTCGCGATCGTCCGGCGTGCGATTCGCGGTATCGACCAGCATGGATTGGCCGCTGGGCGAGACAATCAGGGTGGCCGCGCCGCCCTCCGCGTCAATCCAGTAGATCTCCAGATTGCGCGATGCCGGAAACAGGGCGCTCGCGCCAAGTAATGCCAATACGACTAGCGATTTTAGGATCATAAGGTCGGTTACATTCCCTTGCTCACCATAATGGCGCGCATGGTGGAGTGTCAAGCGCGGGCAAGCGGGACTACGGTTCGCTCGGCGCCGCAGGTACCACGAAGTTTCCGTCAGCCTCCCTGCCCATCACGGCCCTCAGGACGCGAAGAGATCGGGAACATGAACCCGGCAACCGCCGTCAGGCCCGGAGTTTTCGGGTCTGCACCGGTTTGCGGCCCTGGGGCGCGGGCTGGAACATGTCCTTCTTCGTCAGGCCCAGTTCCCTGGCGGTATTGATGGACCAGTCGATGGGGTTCACCCGGGCGCCCTGGCTGCTCGCGCCGAAACTGAATTTCACTCCTTCCTCCTTGGCCATTTTCAGGAACGGCACAGTGGGCAGGCGGACGCTGGAGTCGATCTCGACGGCGGTGTTCGTATTCTTGCAGGTCATCACTACCCGCCGCATACGTTCCTCGGTCCACATTCTTTCGAGTTGCGAGGTGAACTTGCGCGTGACCCACATGGGGTGCGACCAGATGTCCAGAGGCGTCGTCTCCAGAATCTCGACGATCCAGTCCACATACCATTTCATGAAGGCTTCGGGATCGTCGCCGGGATTGTAACCCGCCGAAAAGGCTTTGATGCGCTTGCCGCTGGCGTCGCGAACGGTCCAGGAATCGGTGAGAATGTAATCCAGCCGCGAGAGGACTTCCTTGGAGAAACACGGAACCCAGTCGATCCACTCAGCCTGCGCCCCGATGTAAACGCCGTGGTCTTTGAGTTTGGCGATCCAGTCCAGCGCCTCCTTGTCGTTCGAGAGCACGATCGGGTACTCATTCTCCTTGGTGCCGAGGTGCTCCAGGAGGCCGTACTTTACGCCCGTTTCCCTCGACCTGGCCACCACCTGCTCGAGCGTCATGGTGTTGAGATGAACGTGGTAATCTTCCAGGGCAAAATCGAGCCCGGCGGGCAGGCCCGCGGTGGCCACACCCAAGAACTCCCGTCTGGTTCTCACGGCGACTCCTCCTGGCAGCGGCTGACTCAGACCGGCGAGGGCCGGCCGAATATTTCCGGGCTGCAATTGAGCATATCGAAAACGAGGGCGCGAGGGAAGCGGCCAGGGTAACATGGTTGCCGTAAGGCCCCCCGCGCTCACCCCCACACCCGGTCAAGACTCCGCGCCGGCCGTAGCACCGGTCTGGACAAGCTCGGCGGATGGCCGCATACTTCAGTGAGTAGGATTATTCACTCTGCCGGAATCAACGAGCGACACGATGTCTGAAAAAGTGACGGTATTCGACACCACCTTGAGGGACGGTGAACAGGCCGCCGGAACGCGCCTGGGAAGCCAGGAGAAACTCATCATCGCCAGGCAGCTGGCACAGTTGAACGTGGACGTGATCGAGGCGGGCTATCCGGCCTCTTCGCCCGAGGATTTCGAAGCCGTGCAGCGGATTGGCCGGGAGATCCAGGGTCCCACGATCTGCGCGCTCTCCCGTGCCGTGGCCGGCGACATCGAAGCCTGTGGTAAAGCGCTGGCCCACTGCAAACGGCCGCGCATCCACACGGGGATCGGCGCTTCGGACATACACATCGGCGGCAAGTTCCAGGATGAACGGTACGGCAAGACGCTGGCCGAGAAGAGGCTTAAGGTCCTGGAAATGGCTGTGGATGCCGTCAAGCTGGCGCGGCAGTTCGCCGACGACGTGGAGTTCTACGCGGAGGACGCCGGACGCGCGGACCCAGCCTACCTGTTCGAAATGATCGGAGCCGTCATCGCCGCCGGAGCCTGCGTGGTCAATATTCCCGACACCACCGGCTATACCGTGCCGGAACAATACGGCACGCTGATTCGTAGCATCCGCGAGAACGTGCCGGGGATCGAACGGGCGGTACTCAGCGTACACTGCCATGACGATCTGGGTATGGCGGTGGCCAATACGCTCCATGGTGTGCTCAATGGCGCGCGGCAGGTGGAGGGCACCATCAACGGACTCGGCGAAAGGGCCGGCAACGCCGCGCTGGAAGAGATCGTCATGGCGCTCCGCACGCGCGCGGACTACTTTGGCGTGCACACCGGCGTCGACGCCCGCGAGTTGTATCGCACCAGCCGCCTGGTTGCCGACATGCTCGGCGTCAAGGTTCCACCCAACAAAGCAGTCATCGGTGCCAATGCGTTCTCCCACAGTTCGGGAATCCATGTCGACGGATTCCTCAAACAGCGGGAGACCTATGAGATCATGCGGCCCGAAGATGTGGGCATGATGGAGAGTCGTGTTGTGCTTACCGCCCGCACGGGGCGTCACGGACTCCTCGATCGCCTCAGGAAATTGGGGTACCCGGTCTCCGAACAGGAACTGGACCAGGCGTACCGGAGATTTCTGGTTGTGGCCGACAAGAAACAGGAAGTGTTCGACGAGGATCTCATGGCCATCCTCCATGATGAGATCCACCCAGTGCCGGCGGCCTTTGAACTGGAGTACTTGCACAGCTACAGCGGCACGTCGGCAATTCCGACCGCCACGGTGAGGCTGCGCGTGAAGGGTGTCACCCAAGAGGGCGCCGCCATCGGAGATGGCCCGGTTGACGCAGTCTGCCGGGCGATTGCGCAAGTCACTCACACCGCCGCCAAGTTGCAGAGGTATGAGATTCATGGGGTAACCAGCGGCACCGAAGCTATGGGAGAGGTCACCGTACAACTGGAGGATGAAGGCCGCAGAGTGGTAGGGCGGGGCGCTTCAACTGACGTGATCGAAGCCAGCGCCAAGGCATATATCGATGCTTTGAACAAGTTCGCAAGCCTGGACTCCGGCGCCCGGCGCTCGACCGCCGGAAGCTAGCTCGCTTCCGCTTACTGTTGGGAGGCTTTCAGCGCCTCGTACGACTTGAGGAAGTCCACCACCCGGTCCTTTTTCGCAAATGGCGCGCGGAAGAACCGTTCGACGGTCGCGTTGAAGAGATCGGGATCATCGTAAGGAACCATGTGCGTCGCGTTCGGAAATATACAGAGCTGGCTGTTGGGGATGTGGTGGTAGATTTCAAGGGTGTGCTCGTCGCGGATCACATCGTGATCGCTCGCCAGCACAAGCGTGGGCGCGGTGATGGTCTCCAGCGCCTTGGCGTCGATGTGTGGCTCGTCACACATCATTTGCGTCACCTTTAACTCTCGCTTGCCCTGTGGGGCTTCTTTGGCGGCGGCCGGCATCGAGTCCATCATGGACTTCACGAGGGTCATGACTTCCGGGTAGATGGCTTCCTCACCCGGGTTGAGGTTCGCGGCCATCGCCGCAATTCTTTTCACCTTGGCAGGGTGCCGGATGCCGAGCAGGAGCGCCTCGATGCCGCCATCGCTCCAGCCCAACACATACACGGGCCCCGTTTGTAGATGGTCGAGCAGGGCCGCGAGGTCTTCGGCCATCTTCTCGTAGGAGATTTTGTCCAGACTATCGCCGGATTTGCCTTGCTCCCGGCTATCCATGGCGATCACCTTGTAGCGCTTGCGGAAGTGGTCGATTTGGGCCTTGAAGTCGGCGATACTGCCGCCGTTGCCGTGCACCAGCAGAAGAGGTTCGCCCGTTCCGTAGACTTCGTAATAGAGCTTGACGCCGTCGTGGGCGAATGTCTTGCCGGCGGCAAGGTTCGAACCGTACTTCGCGACGGGCTTGCGCGTCGTCTGAGCCGCCGCGCGGGCGGGTTGCGAAGTTTGTGCATCCATGCCGAATTGCAGGACGACAGTGGCGAGAACAACGGAGATCGCTTTGGTAAACATCACTGACCTTCAGTTTAGTATGAACCCCGGCTAGCTCAAGGATTCAACTCCCGCCTGGTCCCAGCACTTACTAACTCTGGCCGGCGGGGGCTGTTAAGCCGCTTAAGCTGCCGATAACTTCCGCCGCTGGAACTTGATGCGGAACGAAAGATGAACTTGCGACGGTCCGCCTTCGGTGGAATCACCAAAGTCAACCAGACCATGGGTCATGAAACTCGCCGGGTTGGTCTGGCCCCAGTTGAACCATTTGATCGGGTTGTAGTAATCGAGCCGGAGTTGCGCCTTGACGCGCTCCTTGATCTTGAAGTCCTTGTAGATCGACGTGCTGGCCCCGATGATCCGCTGCGCCATCCAGAAGTTGTTGGGGATGTTGCCGCGGGCGAACGAAGGAGCCGCCACGACGCACTGGTTACCCAACGTCGCTCCATTCGGCCGCCGGCAACCTGTCACGCACTCCCTTTCCCAACAACCCGTTCAGAGATCCCCAGGCGGACGGCCCCATACGGCAGCACTCTATCGGAAACGCCCTGACGGAAAGGCCGGAGCCATTCGCTTAAACTAAGTGCGCCGTTTCAGAAATCCACTAACGTATCGGGAAACCGCTTGCTAACGCGCGCGGCTCTGATCGGAGCCGCGACCGTGAGGGAGCGGTCTCTCGAAATACGAGACCGTGCTTGTGAAACGGTGTACTAAGCTTGAAACGTCTTGTCGTACAGAGGCCCAAACCAGCCGGTCCCGATCCGGGAGACTGAGCGGGAACACTCCTGTGACCCACTGTCCCCGTCCCGTGCCCCCACTATGCCGACTTGATTTCCGTCCAGATCCG
>JAPKZC010000004.1:3117-3460 GCA_026394025.1 Candidatus Solibacter sp. | reverse complement strand
GCGCACGGCTCAGGCAGATGAATTCCGCGGCTGGTTCGCCGGCTGGTGGGCGCAAGTGGAGAGCGCGGTGGGGCACCCAGACCAGGCTTAAACCTTGACGCCGCACATTTCGGCGAAGCGCATTTCGGTGGCCTTGACGCGTCCGGCCACCACGCGCAGAATCCGGTGAAAGAACTCCGCGCCCAGGGTGGGGTCGCTCATGCAGCAGGCTTTCAGGGTTGCCCCGTCCATCTGCAAGGCGGTGGTGAGTTCGCGCGCCCGCACCTGGAAGAGGGTATCCTGATCGTCCAGCAGGGCGCTCCAGCCGAACACATTCCCCGGCCCCACCGGCTGCACCGCCACG
>JAPKZC010000004.1:2743-3107 GCA_026394025.1 Candidatus Solibacter sp. | reverse complement strand
GCGTCCGCAGTGCCACCACGACGCTACCAGTCAGCAAAAGGAAGAACGATGTGGAGCGGGCCCCATCCACCAGGACGACCTGGTTCTCCTCAAACGCGACGAGGCTCGCAATACCAGCCAGACGGTCGATCTGCACTTCACTGAGCCCCTGCGTGAATTCGTGGTCTCTGAGAACCTGTTTTTGTGGCATATACCCCACTCCCTGTGTGAAAGCCCACACCTCGGCTCAGCTAACCCCTTTGAAAGGTAGCGATTTTCCACACTCTGATGAAAATGGGCAATTCCAGTGCCAAGTACTTGGAAGGCCTGGCAATGGCAGGCGGAAGCGCCCAATGCCTGCTTGCGCCTACATGATGCTGAAATC
>JAPKZC010000004.1:0-2672 GCA_026394025.1 Candidatus Solibacter sp. | reverse complement strand
CGGCTTGCCGCTGGTGGATTGGCGCACGGTGGCGGGGTCGAAGATGCGCTGATCCACCGGGAGCACTTTGTAGACCGCGGGAGCGGGTTTCATGGTGAACAGGTCGCTCAGGTCGGTGGCCGTGGCATCGTAGAGATTGAGCGGCGGAACGCCGAGCAGGCGGAAGACGGTCTTGAGCAGACCGGGAAAGCTGGTATTGGCGTGCGAGAGGTAGTTCGGCTTGGCCCACGGCCCCAGCGCCATCAGCACACTGCGGTGCGCGTCGATATGGTCCACGCCGCCTTGCGCATCGTCTTCCGTCACCAGGACCACCGTCTCGGACCATTCCTTCCTGCCGGAAAGATACTCGACAAGCGCATAGTCGTTATCCGCCACGAAGCTCTCGTTGTAGGGGTAGCCGTCGGCGGGCCGCGCGTCGGCCATGTGGTCGTTGGGCAGGTGGATAAAGACGAATTGGGGCAGCGCCATGCCTTCCATCTCGTTGATGAACTGGGTGGCGCGAAACTGGTCGGGAACATTCATGTTGAACCCGGGATACTGGCGCGAGGAATTGCGGAAGAGCGGGTCGGGCATGGGGACATTGGTGAGGAAGCGCGCGCCGGTGGGTTCCAGGTCTTTGCCCTCATCCACGCCGGCAAGTTCAAACCCCTCGCCAAAATTGCGAAACGAAACACGGTGCCGATCCAGGTGGTGCCAGATGGTGCCGTGCTCGAGTTGCTCTTCGGGATGCACGGAGGAATCGCTGCCGGCGAAGAGGAGGCGCCCCGGCGCGGCGGTGAGGCGGAAATCCTTCTTCTGATCGCTGTAGGCCGCCATCAGGGAGCTTTCGGTCCAGGCGTTGGGATAAGACCCCACCAGCCAGTGATGCCCGTCGACGCTGACATCGCTATCGGTGTAGAAGTTGTCGCTCATCGCCCATTGGCTGGCCATCGCGTGGTGGTTGGGGGTGACATTGATATCGCGAATGCTCAGGCGCCCCTGCTTGCCGTCCACATAGCCTCGGGTGCCGAAGCGGGCGATCTCGGGCATCCCCATGACGCCCGGAATGTCGCCGAAGACTTCATCGAAGGTGCGATTCGCCTTGACGATCAGGACAACGTGCTTGACGCCGGCGGGCAGCGGACGCTCGGCTTCGGGGCGCGGGCGAAAGCCGTTGGCATCCATGACGAACGCGGACCTGGCAGCGAGTTCTGCGGGGGCGGGCAACTGGAAAATGGAGACGGAGCCATGTCGCGGCTGCCCGCGGGGCGCATTCGGACCTTGTCCGAAGCCACGCCCGTTGGCGACGAATACGGTGTCGCGATTCAGCGCGACCCGGGTGGGAAACCAGGCGGCCGGAATGTGCCCCAGGACGCGCCGCTGTTGGATGTCGATCACCCCGACGGCGTTGATTCCCGCCTCCGCCACCAGCAGCCATCCCGTTTTCTCATGATACGCGAGACCGATGGGCAGCACTCCGCGATAGCGCTCCAGTCCCGGGATGCGGATCGGGATCTCGGCCTCCACGGCGGCGGTTTTGGCGTCGATTACGGTGATGGTGTCGTCGTTGGCGTTAGAGACGAACACGCGCCCGGCGGCGGCGAGGATCCCGGACGGGCTGCTGCCGCCATGCACCGTGGGGCCAAAAGGCAGACCCGTACGGATGAACTTCTCCGCTTTCGGCGCGGCGGGAACGGAGACATCCACAATGCTGACGGAGTTGGATTCGCGCACGTTCGGGTCGCCCAGGCCGGGGACCATAACCGGTCCGCGTTCCGTGGCACGCTCGGCTCCGGCGACGGCTTCGGCGCTGGGGAAGCCGAAGGCCGGAAAGGCCAACCCCGTGGCGCCCGCCTGTTTGACATCGGCGCCCGGCACCGCCTGGTATTCAAACATGCCGAGGTTGGTGACGTAGAGCTTGCGCCGGTCGGGTGCAAGCGTCATGGCGAAGGGCAAGCGGCCGACCTTCACGGAAGCGATGATCTGGCGCGAACGGGTGTCGATCACGGCGACGCGGAAGTTGGCCTGATCCACCACGTAGAGCATACCGCGTTCGGGATCGAGGGCGAGATCGCCGGTGTAGCTATCGTCGTAGCCCTTCTGGTTGAGGTCGATGGTGCGCCGCCGGCCGTTGGGCGGCGCACCGTTCCAATCGAAGAGGGCGATTTTACCAGAGTTGCCTTCCGCCACCCAGGCGGAATGCTGGTTGACGAATGCGATCCCCATGAAGACACTGCGCCAATCGGCGTAGTAGCTGTTCTCGGGATCGCCCTTGGCGCGCGCCAGCAGGTGACGCACGTCCCAGTGGTTGTTCTTGTCGCGCTCCAGGATGGTGAGCGAGTTGCGGCCCGGCCCGCCGTTTGCGGTAACGACGGACTTCCCTTCCGGGCTGACCGCCAGCCCAAAAGGGCCACTTCCAGTAATGAACTGCTCCCCTTCGCGCTGGATAATTCGTCCGCCGGGGAGGATCGCCCCAGCGGGACGGCGCTGGGCGTGCCGGATTCCCGCGGGAGCGCTGAAGGATTGCGCCGCCAGTGGAACGGCGATTGACAGAACGAGGAGGCAATTGCGAAGCACGTGGAACACCTCTTCATGATAACCGCCGCCGCTACGCCTTTTCTGGCGGTGCAGATTTTTGCGACAGTACCACGCAACTATTGCTCGTCGTGTAAGGAATCCTAGTGATCGTTTTT
>JAPKZC010000074.1:6757-7686 GCA_026394025.1 Candidatus Solibacter sp. | reverse complement strand
GTATTGTTGTTGACCTTGAAGGTCATGATGGTGAAGCCGACAGCCGCCAGCAGGCAAAACGCGATCCCGGGCAGGCCGGACCGGGACAGGAGGATGACCATGACAGCGGCGCTCGAGAGCGACACGATGCCCATCCATCCGCTGCGAATCGTGCTCCCGAAGGAGGCCATGGTCAGCGTCGCCAGGAGGCCGCCGACACCGAATGACGCCATCAGGTAGCCGTAGATGTCGGCCCCGGCATGAAGCACCTTCTCGGTGAAGATCGGCAGGATCTGCAATATCGGCATGACGAACAGGGAGGGGATGAAGCTGAGGATGACCAGGCCGAACAGGGTCTTATCCTCCCAGACGTAACGGATGCCCTCCTTCAGGCTGCCGAAGGCCGACGCCGTGCTCACCGGCACCCTCAACAACTTCGTCGCCTACCCCACCATCTCGGCGGGCGGCCGCTCCACCACCGTGGAAGCCGTGGTGACGCTGCAACTCACGCTTACCAATCGCGCCACGGGGGCTGTCCTGTTCACTCGCGCCGCCGGCGAATTCCGCGAACGCTACGAGCTCTCCATAGACCCAAAAGCCTACTTCGATGAAAGCGGCACTGCCATGGAGCGCCTCAGCAGGAGCGTCGCCAGATCCGTAGTCAGCGCCATCCTGGAGAACTTCTAGTGACGCCCGCCCAATTCCAGGCCCGCGTGAAGAAGGCCACGGTCCCGCCCGCCACCCTGCTGCTCGGTCCCGAAGCCTACGAACGCCGCCGCATTAAGGACGCGCTGCTGGCCACTGTGCCGGCCGACGCGGTGAGCCAGCACGACCTCGGAGAACTTACTCTCGCCGAGATTCTGGACGACGCGCGCGCTCTCTCGTTGTTCGCCTCCGAACGCCTCATCTGGGTTGTCAACGCCGAACTCGCCCTTCCCCGGGGACGCGCC
>JAPKZC010000074.1:852-6693 GCA_026394025.1 Candidatus Solibacter sp. | reverse complement strand
GCCGAGGACGAGGACGGCGATTCCGCCGGCCCTGCCGGCTCCGGCGACGCCGCCCCGCTGGCCTCCTACCTCAAAGACCCCACCCCAGGCGTCACCCTGGTCTTCGAGGCCATCCGCCACGATTTCGAGGGCGAGGACAAGCGCAAGCAGGATCGCGTCCGCAAGTTCTACGCCGCCATCCCCGACGTGGTCGAACTGCAAAAGTACTCGCCGCAGGAAGCCCGCGCCGAGGCCGAGACCCTCATCCGCCAAGCCGGCTTTCGCATGGAACCCGCCGCCCTGGACCTGCTGATCGAGGCGCTCGGCGCGGAGATCGCGCGCGTCGCCGTCGAGATCGAGAAACTTTCCCTCGCCGGCAATCGCGTGATCGGCGTGGAGGACATCACGGCGCTGGTGCCCGACGCGCGCGCCACCACCATTTTCGCCCTGGTAAACGCGTTGGGTCGCCGTGACCGCGCGCGCGCGCTCGGCATTCTCGACACGCTGACACGCGAGGGCGAGTACCTGCCGCTGGCGCTGGCATTCCTCTCCACCCAGTTCCGCATGGCGCTGGTGGCGCGCGAAGCCGGTCTCAAGAGTTCACAGCAGATTCAGGGACATTTCTCCCGGCTGGGAGTGGCGATGTGGGGATCCCGCGCCGAACAGGTCTACCAGACGGTAAGCAAGTTCAACAAGCCCCAGATGGAACGCGCGCTGGGATTGATCTACAAAGCGGACAAAGGCCTCCGCGATGCGCGTCCGGACGACCGCATCGTCATGGAGACCTTTATTATGGAGTTGGTGAGCTAAGTGGGGCGGAGCCTTACGCGGCCAGAGCCTTCACCCGTAGGTGCAGCTTGCTCTTATATCGCGCCGCCGTGTTCTTCTTGATGATCCCGCTCTTGGCGGAACGGTCAATCACGGAGAACGTCGGCGAGAGCAATGCCGAGGCAGTTTTGACATCCTTGGCAGTCAATGCGCGACGCATCGCGCGAATGGTGTGCCGCAGGCGCGATTTGTTCTTGCGGTTGACTTCGGTGCGCCGTTCCGTCTGACGCACTCGCTTGAGTGCGGAATATGTATTCGCCATCTTCGCTAAATCTAATCCTTACAGAGTGATCGAGTACCCAGAATAGCGCAATCGCCCCCCTCGCGGCAACCGCACTGCAAACTCAGACAACTCAGCCATCGATTCCGCCCTGGTCGGCCGCCTTCTTCTGCACGCGCCGCGCCCGGACCTCGGAAACCGCCATCACGCCCGTGTCCACCATCTCCCCGGCCGCTTGCATCAGTCGTGCGATATTCTCCGCCGAATCCACAATAGCGATCACAATCGGCTGGTCGTGCCGCATCAGGTGCGGCTTGTGCATCCCCGCGGTTTCGCCGTAGCCTTCCAGCCCCCGGAATACCGTGGCGCCGGAGATCTTCAGTTCCCGGCATTTTTCCACAAGGGCTTCGTAGAGCGGCCTGCCCTGGTGACGGTCGGCCTCCGAAATGTGAATGCGCAGCAGCTTAGCGGACTGTTCCTGGGACATCCGCCGCCTCCGTCGCAGGTCCGCTCCGCACCAGGCGGACCATCTCCACCTCGCTGGTCACGATCAGACCATCCTCCAGCATGGCCTCGATAGCCTCCGCTGCCTCGGCGATTTTCGGCGCCGTGTCGATCACCGAAATCATCACCGGAAGATCCCGCATGGGGTGCCAGAAACTTCGCTTGTGCTGGTGGCCCTTGGCGCCGTAACCCAGAATCCCGCGATACACCGTGGCCCCGGCAATCTCCATCATGCGCAACTGCTTCACAATCGCGTCGTAGAGGGGTTCTCCGTGCCACTGGTCGGCCTCGCCCAGGAATACGCGGAGCAGCTTCGCCGGTCCCTCATGGCGCTGGTGCGGCAGCACGGGTTCGCGGACGCCGGCCGTCCGCGCCAACTTCACCACCGTCGTATCCTGCACTTCGATCATTCCGTCCGTGACCATCTCATAGAGCGTCGGCAGCACTTCCTCCACTTTCTCCGCCGTCTCCACGAACTCGATGCGGATGGGAAGATGCTCCGCCAGCACTTCAATCTTCGGTGTGTGCAGCGTATGGTGCCCGCCGAAGCCGGAGTAGCCGCGCGTCGCCGTCGCGCCGGCCACGCCCTTGTGCATCAGGTAGGTCATCACCGCATCGTGCAACGGCGTCATGTGGTGCCGGGTGTCTTCATTGAGGAAGATCATTACCCGTTTGGCAGGGCCTCTCGTCAGCATTTCGCCTCCTTCTCTATGATGCTCCCGAGCGAGTAGCTTGTGCTGCGCCCTCCACCGGCGTTCCGCACCAGGAGGCCAGGGGGTCTTTCAGTACCCAATCGTTAATCGACCGGCCATTCGCACCTTGGCCCGGAGTATAATGTTAACTAACGGGACATTGGAAATCCCCGATTGATGCGTCGCGCTTCTTGGGCAATTCTCGCCTCCAAACGCCACGTCCGACTACAACCCTAAGAGATGTGAAACCTTTAGCCGTGCCGCGCGATTTTATAGAACTGATTTCGAAACAGCGGTCCCAGGGATCACCGCTACCCGTCATCGCTGTGACGTGCAAAGCTGGCGCATGTTAAGTACTCCGTTCGTCCGGCGAATGCTCCTGCTGGGGTGCGCGCTCCTCCTGATCGCCGCTCTGCAATTGCTCCCCGAGCGGAATTTCAATCGCGCCCGCGATGCCGAACAACTGGTGGCCCATACCCTCCAGGTGCTCCACGCCTCTGGCGTAATGCTCTCCACCATGGTGGACGCCGAAACCGGCCAGCGAGGCTATTTGCTGACCGGTGACGACCGCTATCTTCAGCCTTACCAGGCGGCCCTCGCAAACCAGTCGTTGGCGAGGCAGAATCTCCGCCAACTCACTGCCGACAACAGCGTACAGCAGGTGCGGGTAAAACAACTGGACCGGCTGGTGGAAGCCAGGCTCGCCGTGTTGGACCGTAACATTGCGCTGTACCGGACGGAGGGGCGAGACGCCGCTCTGCTGTCAGTCGCCACCGGTGAAGGCCTGCGCGCAATGGACGAGATCCGCGGCCTGTTGCGCGATATGGAGCAAGTGGAGCACCGGTTGTTGAGTATCCGCACCAGGGCGGCCACCGACTCGCAAGACGTCCAGTTGAAGTGGATCCTGCGGACGGTCGGCGCCCTCCTGATCATTCTGCTTGCCGTCGGCGGCGCCGTCACAGAGCGCGTGATCCGAAATCACGAGCGCGCCGGGGAGGCGCTGAAAAACAGTGAGGAGCGGTTCCGCACCCTGGTCAATGCGATTCCGCAATTATGCTGGACGGCCAATGCCGACGGCGGGGTCTTCTGGTATAACCAGCGCTGGTTCGATTTCACTGGCAAGACGCCACAAGAGATGGAGGGCTGGGGCTGGCAATCGGTCCATGATCCCAAGGTGCTGCCGGCGGTCTTAGAGCGCTGGAAGAAATCGATCGCCGACGGAATACCCTTCGAGATGGATTTTCCATTGCGCGCCGCGGACGGCAGCTTTCATCCCTTCCTCACGCGAGTGGTTCCGGTGCACGACCAGGCCGGCAAGGTGATCCGCTGGTTCGGCACGAATACGGATATTACCGCGCAGCGCCGGACTGAAGAAGCCCTGGCCGAAAACCAGGAGAGACTGCGCCTGGCCCATGAGGTGGCCCGGATCGGTACCTTCGTGTGGAACCTGCAAACCGGCGAGAGCCAATTGACGCCCGAGCTGGAAGCACTGTATGGTCTGCCGCCCGGTGGATTTGCCGGCAGCCTCAGGAGCTGGCAGGACCTGATCTGTCCCGAAGACCGGGAGCAGGGCGAACTGTACGTGCAGGAGGCGATGGAAAAAGGCAGCTTCGCGGCGGAATGGCGCGTCACCTGGCCGGACGGCACCGCGCGTTGGCTCTACGGAAGGGCCTGGGTTTCCAAGGACGAGACGGGAAAGCCGTTGCGCCTGATGGGCGCCAACACCGACATCACCGAGCGCAAGCTCGCCGAACTGGAAGTGCTTCGAATCAACGCCGAGTTGGAGCAGCGGGTACACCAGCGCACCCACCAGCTCGAAGCCGCCAACCGCGAGTTGGAGGCATTCGCCTATTCCGTATCGCACGATCTGCGGGCGCCCCTGCGCGGCATCGACGGCTGGAGTCTGGCGCTGCTGGAGGACTATGCCGGCTCGCTGGACGAGGGCGCGCGGAACCACCTAAACCGCGTGCGCTCCGAGACCCAACGCATGGGCAACCTGATAGACGACATGTTGCTGCTCTCGCGCGTGACTCGCGACGAGCTGAAGTTGGATCACGTGGATCTCACCACCCTCGCGAATCGCCTTGCGGCCAGGTTACGGGATACCCAGCCGGAACGGTCCATGGAATTCGCCGTTCAGCCGGAGTTGGTTGCATTCGCCGATGCCCGCCTTCTCGAGATCGCGCTCACCAACCTCTTTAACAACGCCGTCAAATTCACCGCCAGGCGAAACAACGCCTTGATCGAGTTCGGAGAACTCGAAAAGGAAGGTGAGATGGTATTCTACGTTCGCGACAACGGCGCCGGCTTCGACATGGCCTATGCCGGCACTCTGTTTGGCGCCTTTCAACGCTTGCACAAGGCCTCCGATTTTCCCGGAACCGGTATCGGCCTGGCCACCGTGCAGCGCATCGTCCGCAAGCACGGCGGCCGCGTGTGGGCCGAGGCGCGCGTCGACTGCGGCGCAACTTTCTATTTCACTCTGGGAGCTTCCTCATGAATTCCAACCGGCCAATTCTCCTTGTCGAAGACAATCTAAGCGATGCCGACCTCACCAGGAGAGCCCTTGCCAAGGGCCACATCTCCAATGATCTTGTGGTAGTCGAAGACGGCCAGGAAGCGCTCGATTACCTCCGCGGCGTAGGCGCCTACACAGGTCGCGCTATTTCTGAAACTCCCTCGGTGGTATTGCTGGATCTGAAACTGCCCAGAGTGTCCGGTCTGGAAGTCTTGCGCCAGATCCGCGCCGATGCCCGGCTCCGCCGCATCCCGGTGGTCATCCTCACCTCATCGAAAGAGGAGGAGGACATTGCCGCGGGATACGACCTCGGCGTCAACAGCTACGTGCGAAAGCCCGTCGATTTCAGGGAGTTTCAAACCGCCATCGAAAGTCTCGGCTTGTACTGGCTGATTCTCAACGAGCCGAACCCTCCCGTGAGATAGAGTCCGCTGGCCAACCGCGAAAGGATTGTTCCGTCGATGAGTGAAGTACTTCGCGTTTTGCAGGTCGAGGATTCCGAATCCGACGCCGCGCTGATAGTTCGGCTGCTGGAGAAATCCGGCTACACCGTCCATGCCAAACGCGTGGAGGACGCCGAAGCGATGCGGCAAGCTCTCGCCCGCCAGGATTGGGATGTGGTCATCGCGGACTATTATCTTCCCCAATTCGATGCCGCCGCGGCTCTCCGGATTCTGCGCGAATGCGGCCGGGATATCCCTTTTATCGTGGTGTCCGGCATGATCGGCGAAGATCGCGCCGTCGAAATGATGCGGGCCGGCGCACAGGATTACGTTTTGAAAGACCGCGTCGCGAGGTTGGTTCCCGCGGTACAGCGGGAGATTCGGGAAGCCCAATCCCGCGGCGAGCGCCGGCGAGCCGAAGAGCGCCTGCGCGACCGGGATGAGTGGCTGGCGCTGGCCGTCAGCGTCACCCAACTCGGCATGTTCGATTTCTACCCGCAATCCGGCAAGTCGCTCTGGTCTGAAGTTGCCAAGCATCATTTCGGCCTGCCGCCCGATGCGGAAGTCTCTTACGAGACCTTTCTTCGCGGCTTGCACCCAAGTGACCGGGAGCGAGTCGATAGTCTGATTCGAAAAACGTTTGACCCGGCAAGCGGG
>JAPKZC010000074.1:0-842 GCA_026394025.1 Candidatus Solibacter sp. | reverse complement strand
ACCCGGCAAGCGGGTGCGAATTCGCCACGGATTTTCGAACCGTTGGTCTCACCGACCAGGTGGAGCGCTGGCTGGCTGCGCGCGGCACGGTCTTCTTTGACGCAGCAGGAAAGCCCGTACGCTTCGTGGAAGTCACCACTGACATTACCGAACGGAAGCAACTCGAAGAGCAGTTTCGCCAGTCGCAAAAACTGGAGGGCGTCGGCCGGTTGGCCGGCGGCGTGGCTCACGAATTCAACAACCTGCTCACGGTGATTACCGGGTTCAGTCACATGACGCTCGACGGACTCCCGCTGCACCATTCGTTGCGCGCCGGCGTCGAAGAGATCATCAAAGCCGCGGTACGGGCCACCGATCTCACCCGCCAACTTCTGGAGTTCAGCCGCCGCCAGCCAAGCCGGACGGAGATCATTGTGCTGAATGATCTGGTTGCCGGTACCCAGAAGATGCTGGGGCGCCTCATCGGCGCGGACGTCAACCTCTCACTTCGCCTGGACCCGGCGGCGGGCGCCATCCGCGCCGATACCGGTCATATCGAGCAGGTCATCATGAACCTGGTACTCAACGCCCGGGACGCCATGCCGCATGGCGGCGACCTGGTAATCGAGACCGCCCACCAGACCGTCGACCGGCGTTTTGCGCAGGCGCATCTCGATCTGGCTCCGGGTGAGTATGTGGCCCTTACCGTCAGTGACACCGGGACTGGGATAGCTCCCGAAGTCAAAGCCCGCATCTTCGACCCCTTCTTCACCACCAAGCAAACCGGGAAAGGTACCGGACTCGGACTTTCCACCGTTTACGGCATCGTGCAGCAATGCGGCGGGTCGATCTCCGTATCGAGC